>JASLAV010001270.1 GCA_030146905.1 Lentzea sp.
TCGTCTCGCCATCACGCCGATGCCGAGAACCACCACGAAGTAGATGATCAGCAACGCGTAGTCGATCGGTCCCGCGTCCAGCCGCAGGTCCGCCTCGGCCACAACCGACACCGACACCGCCCACCTCCACAATGCAACAAAGTCGAACAGCAACGACCAGGAGAGGACAGTACTCCAGGTGCGCGACGTCTTACCCCGCGTGCGTCCACACCAAACCACGAGGTGATCCACAACGCTCGCTGGAACCCGGAGCGGCGAACGGATCCGGACAAAACGCAACGAACCCCGCACCGGCGGTGCGGGGTTCGTGCCGTCAGAGGTGGATCAGAACAGGCGGAACTCGTCCGGCTCGATCCCGCGCAACGCGTCGTAGTCCAGCACCACGCACCGGATCCCGCGGTCCTCGGCGAGCACCCGTGCCTGCGGCTTGATCTGCTGTGCCGCGAACACCCCGCGCACCGGCGCGATCAGCGGGTCCCGGTTCAGCAGTTCGAGGTACCGCGTCAGCTGCTCGACGCCGTCGATGTCGCCCCGGCGCTTGATCTCCACGGCCACCGACACCCCCGCGGCGTCGCGGCACATCAGGTCGACCGGGCCGATGGGGGTCGGGAACTCGCGGCGCACCAGGCTCCAACCGTCGCCCAGTGTCGTGACGTGCTGGGCCAGCAGCTTCTGCAGGTCGGCTTCGACGCCGTCCTTCTGCAGGCCGGGCTCAGGGCCGAGCTCGTGCTTGGAGTCGTGCATCACCTCGTCGAGGGTGATGATCAGCTTCTCCCCCGCCTTGTTCTGCACCGTCCAGATGTCCGGGTCCTCGATCAGCCAGCAGGGCGGGCTCATCCAGTTCAGCGGCTTGTAGGCGCGGTCGTCGGAGTGGATCGACACCGAGCCGTCGGCCTTGATCAGCAGCAGGCGCTGAGCCATGGGCAGATGGGCGGTGAGTCGGCCTACGTAGTCGACCTGGCAGCGAGCGATGACGAGACGCACCGCGACAGGCTACGGGGTGTGTCGAGGATCCTGGCGTTAGGTACGGTCCGTGCCGTGGAAAGCCTCGGCACCCGTCAGGTGTACGCAAACCAGTGGATGACCGTCAGGGAAGACCCGATCCGCCGCGCGGATGGCACTGAAGGCATCTACGGCGTGGTCGACAAGCCCGACTACGCACTGGTCATCCCGCTCGACGGCGAACGCATCCGCCTCGTCGAGCAGTTCCGCTACCCGCTCGGCCTGCGCCGCTGGGAGTTCCCCCAGGGCACCGCGCCGGACCGCGCCGACACGGACCCGCTGGAGCTGGCCGGCCGCGAGCTCCGCGAGGAGACGGGCCTGCGCGCCGGGAAGATGATCGAGCTCGGCCTCCTCGACGTCGCGCCCGGCATGACGTCGCAGCGCGGCCGCGTCTTCCTCGCGACCCAGCTCACGGAGGGCTTCCACGAGCGGGAGCACGAGGAGCAGGACATGCGGTCGGCGTGGTTCCCGCGCGCCGACTTCGAGACGATGATCGCGAAGGGCGAGATCACCGACGCCCAGTCGATCGCCGCCTACACGCTCCTGCTGCTGCACGAGCACTCGCAGCCCTAACGTTGGAACGCTGCCCGGTAGGCGTTGGGTGAGGTACCGGCGATCCGCTTGAACCTGTCGCGGAACGCCGTGGCCGAGCCGAACCCGACCCTGCTCGCGATCAGCTCGACCGGGTCCCTCGTCGTCTCCAGCAGGTGCTGCGCCTGGCGGACCCTCGCCCGGTGCAGCCACTGCAACGGCGTCGTGCCGGTCTGCTGGCGGAACCGCCGGTTCAACGTCCGCGTGCTCATCCCCGCCTGCCGCGCGAGGTCTTCCAGGGTCAGGTCCCGCGGCGCGTTGGCCTCCATCCACAGCAGCAGCGGTTCGAGCTCGGCACCCTGGGGCGCCGCGGGTGGCGTCACGATGAACTGCGCCTGCCCGCCCTCCCTCTCCAGGGGCATCACGGCGAACCGGGCCGCGTCGGCCGCCACCGCGGAGCCGTGGTCACGCCGGATCATGTGCAGGCACAGGTCCAGGCCCGCCGCGGCACCGGCGGAGGTCAGGAACTGGCCGTTGTCGACGTAGAGCACGTCGGGGTCGACGTCCAGGGCGGGGAACCGCGCTGCCAGCTCCTCGGCCCCGATCCAGTGCGTGGTCACGCGGAGCCCGTCCAGCAACCCGGTCGCCGCGAACACGAACGCGCCCGTGCAGATCGACGCGATCCGGGTGCCTCGTGCCGCCGCCTGCCTCAGCGCCTCGATCAACGGCTTGGGCACGACCATGTCCGGGTCGTGACCCGGCAGGACGATCGTGTCCACTTCGGACAGCAACTCCAGACCATGGGGCACTTTCATCTCGAAACAGCCCGCGTCGACAGTCCTCTTGGGACCGCAGACGCGCACCCGGTACCGCCCGACCCAGTTGAACGCGTCTACCGGCGTCGCGAAGTCGAACGGGACCACGCCGTCCATCGCCACCACTGCCACCTCGTGCACGCCCACCACCGTAGCTGGCGAGAATCCGTTGGAACATGGCATTCCAGCCAGTTCTCACGCACCGCCTCAGCTCCTACGGTTTTGATCACCGAAGCGAGGAGCAGGTGAGATGAGAGTTCAAGTGGTGTTGTTCGACGGCATGGTCTGGAGCGCGGAGTGAGCAAGCTGTTCCTCTCACTGCACGTGCTGGCCGCCATCATCGCCATCGGACCGGTCACGGTCGCCGCGAGCATGTTCCCGAAGGCGGTCGCCACCGGCGGCAACCCCGAGCTGCTGCACCGGATCTGCCGCGTCTACGCCCTCATCGGCATCTCGGTGCCGGTCTTCGGGTTCGCGACGGCCGGCGTGATGGGCGTGACCGGCCACCCCTGGGTGATCGTGTCGATCGCGCTCACCACCGCCGCCGCGTTCGTGCTGGCCCTCAAGATCCTCCCCGGTCAGGAGAAGGCCATCAGGACCAAGGACATCAAGCACCTCGCCATGTACACGGGCATGTTCAACCTGCTGTGGGCCACCGTGACCGTGCTGATGATCCTGCGGCCCGGTTCGACGACGGGCGCCTAGCGCTGGGAGACCGGGCGCACCACGATCTCGTTGACGTCGACCTCCGGCGGCTGCGAGATCGCGTACGCGATGGCGTCACCGATCACCGAAGCGGGCAGTGCGCTCTTGCGGAAGTCGTCCATCAACGACGCCGCGAAGTCCTCGGTGATGGTGTCCGCGAGCTCCGACTCCGTGACACCGGGAGAGATCACGGTGACCCTCAGGTCCTCGCGCTCCTGCCGCAGCCCTTCGGACAGTGCCCACACCGCGTACTTCGTCGCGCAGTAGACCGCGGCGGTGGGCATGACCATGTGCGCGCCGATCGACGCGACGTTCACGACGTGCCCGCCGCCCGTGAACCGGGGCAGCACCGCGGCGATGCCGTTCAGCACGCCCTTGATGTTCACGTCCACCATGCGGTCCCACTCGTCGACCTTCAACGAGCCCATGAGGGACAACGGCATCACGCCGGCGTTGTTCACCAGCACGTCGACCCGACCGTACCGGTCGACTGCGGCGTCCACGAAGGACTGGAAGGACTCGCGGGAGGTCACGTCCAGCGGCGCGTAGCCGCCACCGGTCTCGGCGGCCAGTGCCGCCAGCCGGTCCTCCCGCCGCGCCCCGAGGAACACCTGGTGTCCCGCCGCGGCCAGGACACGGGCCGTGGCCTCACCGATACCGCTGGACGCTCCACTGATCACCACAACTTTGCTCATGGCAACAACGATGGCCAGCGGGAACGGGCCCGGCCAGGACGCGTTCTCCATAGGTGCGACACACCCAGGCAGCCGGCCGGCACCGCGCATACCCTCACAACCATGCTCGGCGAGTTCCTCAAGGCGCACCGCGCCCGCGTCAACCCGGAAGACACGGGCCTGCCCAGCCACACCCAGCGCAAGGTCAAGGGCCTGCGCCGGGAGGAGGTCGCGGTGCTCGCCGGCGTCAGCGCCGACTACTACGCCCGTCTCGAACAGGGCCGCGAGACCAACCCGTCGGCACAGGTGCTCGACGCGCTGAGCCGCGCGCTCCGGCTCGACACCGACGCCCGCGCGCACATGCACCGCCTGGCCGGGGTCGTCGCCGGCGAGGGGCACGCGGCCGACAAGGTCAGCCCCGAGCTGCGGCAGCTCATCGGCGGCATGCACGACATGCCGGCGTTCGTGATGAACTCGCTGCTCGACATCCTCGCCGTGAACCCGCTGGCCGAAGCGCTGTACGAGCCGTTCACCCCCGCCGACAACGCGGCCAGGATGACGTTCCTCGACCCCGC
>JASLAV010001278.1 GCA_030146905.1 Lentzea sp.
CCCGCGCCGAAGAAGGCGTCCATGATGTCGCCGAGGCCGAAGCCCGCGAACGGGTCACCGCCCGCGCGGCCACCGCCGCCGGAGTCGAGCGGGTCGCCGCCCAGGTCGACGACGCGGCGCTTCTCGGGGTTCGACAACACCCCGTAGGCGGTCGTCACCTCCTTGAAGCGGGCCTCCTCGCCGGGATTGACGTCCGGGTGCAGCTGCCTGGCGAGCTTGCGATAGGCGCGCTTGATCTCATCCTGTGTCGCGTTCTGCGAAACACCGAGGATGCCGTAGTAATCCCTGGCCACCTTGTTCGCTTTCATGTTCATCATCTACCGCAGGTACGTGTGGTCAACGACCGGTCAGGATCTCACCGACGTAGTTGGCGACCGCGCGCACGGCCGCCATGGTCCCGGGGTAGTCCATGCGCGTCGGTCCGACGACGCCCAGGCCCCCGAGTGGATTGTCACGGCTGCCGTAGCCGATGGACACCACGGAAGTGCTGCGCATCTCAGCGGCCTCGTTCTCCTCGCCGATGCGCACCAGCACGCGACCGGGGTCGCGGGAGGCGGCGAGCAGCTTGAGCACGACGACCTGCTCCTCCAGCGCTTCCAGCACCTGCCGCAACGATCCCGGGAAGTCCGTGATGTTGCGGGTGAGGTTCGCCGTGCCGCCGAGCACCAGCCGTTCCTCCGGGTGCTCCACCAACGTCTCGATCAGCACTGTAGCGACCCGCAGCATCGGCTCGCGCAGGTTCGAGGGAACCTCCTCCGGCAGCTCGGCGACCTTGGCGGAGGCGTCGGCGAGCCGCTGCCCCGCCATCGCCTGGTTCAGCACACCGCGCAGCTGGGCCGTGTGCTCCTCGCTGATCACGTCGCCGAGCTCGACGATGCGCTGGTCGACGCGGCCGGTGTCGGTGATCAGCACCAGCATCAGCCGCGACGGCGTGATCGGGAGCACCTCCAGGTGCCGCACGGCGGCCCTGGACAGCGTCGGCACCTGGATCACCGCGACCTGCCGGGTGAGCTGCGCGAGCAGCCGGACGCTGCGCCGCATCACGTCGTCGAGGTCGAGCGCCCCTTCGAGGAAGCTGCGGATGGCCCGCTTCTCCGCGACCGACAGCGGTTTGACCTCGCTCAGCCTGTCGACGAAGAGGCGGTAGCCCTTGTCCGTCGGCACCCGGCCGGCGCTGGTGTGCGGCTGGGCGATGTAGCCCTCGTCCTCCAGCGCGGCCATGTCGTTGCGCACGGTCGCGCTGGACACGCCGAGGTTGTGCCGCTCGACCAGCGCCTTGGAACCGACGGGCTCCTGGTTGGACACGTAGTCGGCGACGATGGCGCGCAGCACCTCGAACCGACGCTCATCGGCGTTCACCGCTGTGTCACCTCCGTGTCCCGTGCCCTCGAGTTTACCCAGCCGATTTCCTGCGCGGTGGTCGCGCTGAAGTCGTGCTCCGCCGGAGCTCGGGGTTTTTGTCGGTGGCGGTCGCTAGGGCGTGTCCCGTGAGTCCGTTCGATGAGAGTCACGGCCGAGCGTCCCGGAGGCAGTGCCGCCGCGACGCCCTCATACCGGGCGGGTGTTGCGGCCGTGCCGTCTCCGGGGCCCTCGGCCGCGACTATCGCGGACGAGACTCACGGGACACGCCCTAGGGTCCAAACCATGGACGAGGACAGGCGCAGGCACCTGTCAGTGGTCAGGGACGGCGATCCGCCGCCGACACCGGGCAAGGCGTGCTTGGTGCACAGCGGCGACGAGTGGTGGCCGGGCACGGTGACGTGGGAGGACGCTCGCCGTGACGACGGGTTGTGGTGGGGCGAGGTGAGCTACCGCAAGGGCGGCGAGCTGCTCACCGAGGTGCGCAGCCAGCACGACCTGCGCGCCCGCTGAGCTACGGGAGCAGGCGCCGGACCACGGCGTCGGCGAGCAGGCGGCCGCGGTCGGTCAGCACGCAGCGGTCGTCCAGCGGCTCCAGCAGTCCGTCGGCGATCGCCTGCTTCGCCTCCTCGCGCCCGGCGTCGTCCAGCACGTCGAAGGGCAGGCCCTCGGCCAGCCTGATCTCCAGCAGCACCCGTTCCACGCGCTGGTCCTCCGCGGACAGCACCTCACGACCGGCGGCCGGCGACGAGCCGGAGGCGAGCAGCGACGAGTAGCGGGCCGGGTGCTTCACGTTCCAGAACCGCACGCCGCCCACGTGGCTGTGCGCGCCAGGGCCGAAGCCCCACCAGTCGGCGCCCTTCCAGTACAGGACGTTGTGCCGGCACTGCGCCTCGACCGAGGTGGCCCAGTTCGACACCTCGTACCAGGAGAACCCGGCGCCCGACAGCACGGAATCCACCATCTCGTAGGACGACGCGAGCACGTCGTCGTCCGGCATCGGCAGGTCGCCGCGGCGGATGCGGCGGGCGAGACCGGTGCCGTCCTCCACGATCAACGCGTAGGCGGACACGTGGTCGACGCCCGCGTCCAGCACGGCGTCGAGCGACGCGGCCAGGTCGGAGGGCCGCTCCCCCGGCGTGCCGTAGATCAGGTCGAGGTTCACGTGCTCGAAGCCGGCGACGCGGGCCTCACGCGCGGCGTCGACGGGGCGGCCCGGCGTGTGCTTGCGGTCGAGCACCTGCAGAACGTGCCGTGCCGCGGACTGCATGCCGAGCGACACGCGGGTGTAGCCGGCCGACCGGATGCCCTCGAAGAACTCCACGGACGTCGACTCGGGGTTCGACTCGGTCGTCACCTCGGCACCGGGGGCGAGGCCGAACGACTGGCGCACCGCGTCCAGCACGTCGGTCAGGCCGGAGGCGCCGAGCAGGGACGGGGTGCCGCCGCCGACGAACACGGTCTCGGCGGGCACGGGGGTTCCGAGCACCGAGGCGGCCAGGTCCAGCTCGCGGCGCAGGCCTTCCAGCCACGACTCCGGCGACGCGGAGGAGCCCAGCTCCCCCGGCGTGTAGGTGTTGAAGTCGCAGTAGCCGCAACGGGTCGCGCAGAACGGCACGTGCACGTAGACGCCGAACGGGCGGGTGCCGACACCGGCGAGTGAGGAAGCGGGGAGGGATCCGTCGGCGGGCGCGGGCTCGCCTTCGGGCAAAGCGGAGGGCATGACGCTCAGTGTCCACCACGGGCCCCGAACGGCGGTGCCCAGCCAGGACACATCTCTGTCGGTGACAGAAGTATCACTCTGCGAAACTGGTCGCGGATGTCAACTTTCCCAGCAAAATCCCAGTATGCGGTTGGCGGTAGACCATGCTCTGGACGCCATGCACACTGAGGACATGCATTCGACTGGAGTCCGCCTCGTGGCCCGCCGCCACGTCGACTTCCGTCGTGTCTCCAGCGCGATGTGCCGTCGTTCGGCCTGACCGCGCGCTGATTTGTTCCCGTCGGCGCCCGGCGCGCTGACGACGCCCCCACCACAAGCACCTCCGGGCTCGCACGCGCACCGAGCGCCTCGAAACCCCGGAGGATGGCGATGGTCCCGCCGCAGACGTCACCGCGCGCCAAGCAGCGTCGCGGCGAGGGGCAGTGGGCGCTCGGCTACCGAGAGCCGCTGAACCCCAACGAGCGGAGCAAGAAGGACGACAACCCGCTCAACGTCCGCACCCGCATCGAGAACATCTACGCCCACGGCGGTTTCGACTCCATCGACCCGGCCGACCTGCGCGGACGTTTCCGCTGGTACGGCCTGTACACGCAGCGCAAGCCCGGTATCGACGGCGGCCGCACGGCGACGCTGGAGCCGGAGGAGCTGGACGACGAGTTCTTCATGATGCGCGTCCGCAGCGACGGTGGTGCGCTGACGACCCATCAGCTCAAGGTCCTCGGTGAGATCTCGCAGACCTACGCCCGCGACACCGCCGACATCACCGACCGGCAGAACATCCAGTACCACTGGATCCGGATCGAGGACGTTCCCACGATCTGGCAGAAGCTCGAAGCCGTCGGCCTGACGACGATGGAGGCGTGCGGCGACAGCCCGCGCGTCATCCTCGGCTCGCCGGTCGCCGGCATCTCCGAGGACGAGGTCGTCGACGGCCAGCCGGCGATCGACACGATCCTCGAGCGCTACATCGGCGACCCGCGGTTCTCCAACCTGCCGCGCAAGTTCAAGACCGCCATCTCCGGCCTGCAGGACGTCGCGCACGAGATCCACGACATCGCGTTCGTCGGCGTGCACCACCCCGAGCACGGGCCCGGCTTCGACCTGTGGGTCGGTGGCGGCCTGTCCACGAACCCCATGCTGGGCAAGCGACTGGGCGCCTGGGTGCCGCTGGACGAGGTGCCGGACGTGTGGGAGGCGGTCATCAGCGTCTTCCGCGACTACGGCTACCGCCGCCTGCGCCACCGCGCGCGCATCAAGTTCCTCGTCGCCGACTGGGGCCCGGAGAAGTTCCGCCAGGTCGTGGAGGACGAGTACCTCAAGCGCAAGATGATCGACGGCCCCGCGCCGGAGGTCCTCGACCAGCAGCTCGACCACATCGGCGTGAACAAGCAGAAGGACGGCCTGTTCTACGTCGGCGCCGCGCCGGTCGCGGGCAGGGTGTCCGGCTCGATCCTGGTCGAGGTCGCGAAGGTCGCCGAACGGGCCGGCTCCACGCGCGTCCGGTTCACGCCGCAGCAGAAGATCATCGTGCTGGACGTCGCCGAGTCCGAGGTGCCCACGCTCAAGAGCGACCTCGCCAAGCTCGGGCTGCAGGTCGACCCGTCGCCGTGGCGGCGCGGCATCATGGCGTGCACCGGCATCGAGTTCTGCAAGCTCGCGATCGTCGAGACCAAGGCCCGCGCGAACAACCTGGTCACGCAGCTCGAAGCGAACCTCAAGGACATCGTCGACGGCGTCACGGCGCCGATCACCGTGCACATCAACGGCTGCCCGAACTCCTGCGCCCGCATCCAGACCGCGGACATCGGCCTCAAGGGCCAGATCGTCACGGACGACCAGGGCAACCAGGTCGAGGGCTTCCAGGTGCACCTCGGCGGCGGTCTCGGCCTCGACGCCGGGTTCGGGCGCAAGCTGCGCGGCCACAAGGTCACCGCGGACGAGCTGCCCGAGTACGTCGAACGCGTGGTGCGCAACTTCGTCGCCCAGCGCGAAGAGGACGAGCGCTTCGCCCAGTGGGTCGCCCGTGCGGAAGAAGGTTCGCTGCGATGAGTGCCAGCCGACGTACGTGTCCCAGCGGAGGCTGCGATGACTGAGCGCGCGACGCCCTTCTACTGCCCCTACTGCGGTGACGAGGACCTCCGGCCGCAGGAGGAACCCAGCTACGCGTGGCTGTGCACCGGGTGCCGCCGCGTCTTCAAGGTCTCGTTCGTCGGGCTCAACCTGCCGCAGGAGGTGAAGAAGTGAGCGATCTCAAGGAAGACCTCAGGATCGTCGCCGAAGCCGCGCAAGAGGAGCTGGCCGGCGCTTCCGCTGTCGAGGCCCTGGAGTGGACCGCGCGGACGTTCGGCGACAGCTACATCGTCGCGTCGAACATGCAGGACGCCGTGCTGATCGACCTCGCAGCCAAGGTGAAGCCGAACTTCGACGTGCTTTTCCTGGAGACCGGTTACCACTTCCCGGAGACCATCGGCATGCGTGACGCCGTCGCGGTCGTCTACCCGGACGTGCGCATCGTGAACGCCGCCGCCGAGCAGTCGGTCGAGGACCAGGAACGCGAGTTCGGCCTGCTGTACCAGTCGGACCCGGCCACGTGCTGCAACCTGCGCAAGGTCGTGCCGCTGCGCCGGGAGCTCGCGAAGTACGACGCGTGGGTCACCGGTGTGCGCCGGGTGGACGCGCCGACCAGGGCGAACACGCCGATCGTGCAGTGGGACGAGCGCAACGGCCTGGTGAAGGTCAACCCGATCGCGCCGTGGAGCGACGAGGAGTTCAACGCCTACATCCGCGAGAAGGGTGTCCTCGAGAACCTGTTGGTGCAGGAGGGATATCCCTCGATCGGCTGTCTGCCGTGCACCGCGAAGCCGTTGCCGGGGCAGGACGCCCGCAGCGGACGGTGGGCCGGTCAGTCGAAGACGGAATGTGGGTTGCACGGATGACTCTGGCTCTGGACACCCTGGGACGCCTCGAATCGGAGGCGATCCACATCTTCCGCGAGGTCGCTGGCGAGTTCGACCGGCCGGTGATCCTCTTCTCCGGCGGCAAGGACTCGACGCTGCTGCTGCACCTCGCGATCAAGGCGTTCTACCCGGCGCCGGTGCCGTTCCCGCTGCTGCACGTCGACACCGGGCACAACTTCGACGAGGTCATCGAGTTCCGCGACCGCGTCGTGGCACAGCACGGGCTGCGCCTGGAGGTCGCGAAGGTCCAGGACTGGATCGACGACGGCCG
>JASLAV010000054.1 GCA_030146905.1 Lentzea sp.
TCGTGGAGGAGTTGGAGTTGCGTGTCGCGCAGGTGTGGGGCGCAGGTGCCGTCGGCCTTCAGGACGCGTTGCCACGGCAGGTCGTGGCCGTCCTCGTTGAGGATGCGGCCGACCAGCCGTGGCGACGGCGCCTTGGCGAGATCTGCGATGTCGCCGTACGTGGCGACTCGTCCGCGGGGGATGGATTTGATGAAGTCGCGGATCCGCTCGTGGATCTCTTCGTCCATCCCGCGATTCTAGCTAGATCGTCTTTGCCCAGGAGGCGACCGCGGCGTGGTAGTCCGGGGCGTTCGGGGCGTAGTTGATGGAGTGGCCGTAGCCGTTGAGGATGTAGGTGTTCAGGCGGGGGACTGCCGGGAAGAACTGCGCCTCGTCGGCTTTCAGTGCAGCCGGGGAGGAGCAGTCGCTGCCCTGCAGCGGGATGCCCGCGCTGCAGAAGTGGGTGTCGTTGCCGAGTGCGATCATCACCGGGACGTCGATCTTGCGGGAGATCGGGATGATCACGGTGTTGAGCAGGATCGTGTCCACTGCCTCCGTCGCGGCGAAGACGTCCTTCGTGGACTCGTCGAAGGAGATGGCGCCCGCGATCAGCGGGCCTGGTTTGTGGAACGAGTTGTAGCGGGTGTTCGGCATCGTCGTGAGGTAACCGACGTCCAGGCCCGCCGGGACCATGTTGGCCAGCACCGGGACCACGGTGAGGTGGTTCATCTTGTGCGTGAAGCCCGTGACGAGGACGCCGTCCACGTCGTCGTAGGTGGCCGCCTCGATCATGGCCATCGCCGAGCCGATGGAGTGGCCGCCGACGATCACCTTGGAGAAGCGGGGTTTCAGGGTCTTGATGACCTGGTGGACGGCGCTCGCCTGGGTCGAGGCCGTGACGAGGGCGCTCAGCGGTTTGGAGCTGCGGCCGGTGCCCAGGCGGTCCAGTGCCAGGGTGGCGAAGCCCGCCTTGTTCTGGGCCCTGGTGAACGAGTGGGTCGCCGGCTCGAAGCCCACGTCCCAGTACGTCCTGTCGTAGGTGCCGCCGGGGATCAGGACCTGCACGGTGCGCGCGTTGTCGGGGACGCACAGCCTGCCGGCCATCGTTTCCTGCGTCGTCACCAGCGGCGTGAGGCCGATCCGCACCGGGTAGCTGACGTTCTGGCACGTCACCGCGGCGGAGGCGGGTGGTGGGGCCAGGACGGTGGCGGTGGTGAGCAGGGCCGCGGCGCAGAGCCTGCGGAAACGCATGGGGGAACTACCTCCAGCTAGTTGCGGGGAACGGCCTTCATCAGCAGGCCGTGGGGGTACGGGGCGGACGTGAACTTCACGCGCGCCGGACGTGTGGGGACGAGCCGCCAGCGGGCCGCGATCGTAGCGAGGGTGATGATGATCTCGGTCTGGGCGAAGGTGTTGCCCAGGCACTGGCGTGCGCCGCCGCCGAACGGGATGAACGCGCCGCGGGGGAGTGCGGCGGTGAACTCGGGGGTCCAGCGTTCCGGCGAGAAGCGTTGTGGCTGCGGGAAGTGGCGTTCGTCGTGGTGCAGGGCGTGCGGGCTGACGATGACCTCGGCGCCGGCGGGCAGTGTCACGTCACCCAGCCGGACCTCTGTGAGCGTTCGGCGCATCACGAACCAGATCGGGTACTTGCGCAGGGTTTCCTGCACGATCTGCGCTGTGTAGGTCATTGAGGGGATGTCGGCGAACGTCACCGGCCGGTCGCCGGGCACGGAGTCGAGCTCGGCGTGTAATCGGCGTTCCACCTCAGGGTTGTCGCCCACCTCGTACAGCGCCCACGCCAGTGCGATCGCGGTGGTCTCGATGCCCGCGGTCAGCAGCGTCAGCACCTCGTCGTAGGTCTGCCGGTCGGTCATGCCGACGCCGTCCTCCTGCGCCAGCAGCAGCATCGAGAGGACGTCGCCGTGGTCGGTGCCGTCGGCGCGCCAGCTCTCGATCACCTGCATGACGACGGCTTTCATCCGCGCGATGGCCTCGTCGAACTTCTTGTTGCCGGGCAACGGGATCTTCTCGACGAACGACGGGGACAGCGCGCGGATCATGCCCTGCTGGATGACCGTGAAGATCGAGCGGCGGACCTCGTCGACGGCGCGCTCGCCGATCTCCGTCGAGAAGAGCGCCTCGCCGACGATGGTGACGGCGAGCTCCTGCATGTCGTCCTCGATGACGCGAATCTCGCCCGGTTGCCAGCGCGCGGCCAGCGCAGAAGCAGCACGAGCCATCGTCGACGCATAGGCCTCGATCCGTTCGCGGTGGAACGCCGGCTGCATCATCCGGCGCTGGCGCAGGTGGTATTCGCCGTTCGACAGCAGCAGCCCCGTCCCGAGGTACGGCTGGAACTTGTCGAACATCGCGCCCTTGCGGAACTTCGACGCCTGCGAGACGAGTACTTCGTAGGTCAGCGAAGCACTGGTCACGAAGTGCGCGTGCAACGGACCGAGGTCGAGGCGCACGACATCGCCGTGCTCGTGCAGCGCGTCGGTGAAACCGGCGCGGCGGGTGAGCATCGCCGGTGTGTGCCCGAGCAACGGCCAGCGGTGGGGAGCCACCGGGACGGGCATTCGGACTCCTGAGGAGTTGAGCCGAACGGGGACGGACCACCCTAGGAGCCGTTTGGACGTAGACGACAGTGCCCGAACGGGTGGTTCCACGTCACTCTGATGGTTCAACGCGCCAGCCGCTCGGGTGACTAAGCTCGTGCGTCATCCCCCGAACGGCCACGAACCGATAGAGGTGTTCTCCGTGGCAGAGCCCCAGAACTGGGTTCCACTCGGCATCGACACCAACGTGCCGAGCATGGCCCGCGTCTACGACTACATCCTCGGCGGCGCGCACAACTTCGCCGCGGACCGGCAGGTCGGGTCCCAGATCGAGAAGCTCGTCCCGGGACTGCCCAGCGTCGCGCGGCTCAACCGCCGTTTCCTCGGCCGCGCGGTGAACTTCCTGATGGACCAGGGGGTTCGCCAGTTCCTCGACATCGGTTCCGGCATCCCGACCGTCGCGAACGTGCACGAGGTGGCGCAGGAACGCGACCCCGCCGCACGCGTCGTCTACGTCGACAAGGACCCCGTCGCCGTCGCGCACAGCCGGTTGATGCTGGCTGACAACGACAACGCGGCCATCGTGCACGCCGACATGCGCGAACCGGAGGCCGTGCTGTCGAGTCCCGAGGCCGGGCGGCTGCTGCGGCTCGACGAGCCCGTCGGCCTGCTCATGCTGCTCATGCTGCACTGGGTGCCGGACGAGGACGACCCGCACCAGCTCGTCGCCGCCTACCGCGACGCGCTGCCCGCCGGCAGCTTCCTCGCCATGACGCACGTCGCCAAGGACCAGATCGACGAGAAGGTCGACCAGGCCGCGGCGGTGGTGAACCGCAGCAAGAGCGCGGACCAGATGCACATGCGCACGCACGACCAGGTCAAAGCGCTGTTCGAGGGCTTCGAACTCGTCGAGCCCGGTCTCGTCGGCTGCGGGGAGTGGCGGCCGGACGGACCGGGTGACTTCGCCGACGAAGCGTCCATGAACATGTTCTTGTACGCTGGCGTCGGTCGTAAGGCCTGAAACCACACTGTAGTGTCGGAGGATCACACTCTTGGCGCAATGGACGCCGACTGCCGGTAGGTAAACTTCCGGACACTCTTCAACCCATGCAGGGCAACGGGAATGACGAATCCAAGCCGAATACCCGATGCCGCTCCACCTCAGGGCACCGCCGCCGTCCGTGCGCGAGAAGCCTTGGCGCGCAAGTGGAGCTACCTGCTCAGCAGCGTCGTGATGATCGCGCTGAACAGGGAGGAGCTGGACGCCGAACTGGGCGACCAGCTCGACGCGTTGTGCGCGGCACTGCACAACGAGCCGTTCGACCCTGCCCCGTTCGAGGAGGTGGGCGAGCGGCTCGTCGCTCTCGGCTACGTGAACGAGCCGGGGCTCAA
This sequence comes from Lentzea sp., assembly GCA_030146905.1. Next base: position 3,930 of record JASLAV010000054.1, read on the forward strand.
GCGCACCGTCGACGTGCTCGGCAAGGGTTTGCCGGCACTCGAGGAGTTCCGCTCGACCGACCAGCTCACGGGTCGTGTCATCAGCGGGATCGGCGCGCTGACGTGCGGCTTCAGCGCGGCTCGCGCACGCTCGATCCTGGACCAGCAGGAGAGCATGCAGCGGTCGCTGCTCAAGGC
>JASLAV010000077.1 GCA_030146905.1 Lentzea sp.
GGACCGCTTGCGGTGTAACGGATCGTCGTGTGGTCTGCTCGCTGTACTTCGAGGTTCTTCCTGGTGGTCACAGTGCTTCCTTTTCACGTGTCGGCAGGACGGGGCTACGGCGCTGCGTCCGGACTTGGTTGAGGCGAAGAGCGAAGGCGGAGAAGGTGATCACCACGATCGCCAGTGCGTAGATCACGGTGGCTGTCCTCAAACCCAGTGCTGTCACGGCGATTCCGCCGAGGACGGCGGGCACGCTGTTGCCCAGGTAGCTGATGATGTTCGCCAGGGCGAAGACCGAGCTGCGCTCGTGCGGCCTGGCGACCCGCGCGACGGTCCCGAACGTCGCCAGCACCGACGCGCCGAAGCCGGCGCCCGCGACGACCGTGCCGAGAGCGGCGAGCCAGGCGAGGTCTCCGGTCGTCCCGGCGAGCGATGCCAAGGTGCCGAGCCCGAGGACGGCGGACGACGGGGCCAGCAGTGAAGACGCCGGACGGGCGCGCAGCAGCAGGACGGTGAGAGCTCCGGTGCCCGCCAGGAGCGTCACCACGACGCCGCCGATCAAACGGTTGTGCAGTCCCAGCAGTTCCGCCGCGACCGACGGGCCGAGGGAGAGGTACATCCCGGCCAACGCCCAGGTGGCGATCATCGCCGGCACTACCGGGATGATGTCCGCACGCAGGTGGGTGGGCATCGCGATGCGCGGGCGCAGGGACGCGAGGGCTCCTGGCCGTTTGAGCGACGTCTCCGGCAGGTGGGCGACGACGATGGCCGCCATCAGCATTCCGACCAACAGCAGTGCGTAGACCAGCCGGGTCGGTGCGGGACCGAACTGCACCAGCGCACCACTGCCAAGAGCGCCGAGAGCGAGACCGGTCAGGGGTGCCACGGCCGTGATCGCGCCGGCCCGTCCACGCGACGGTTCGAGGTCGACGAGGGTGGCGCTCAGGGTGGTCATCGCCGCTCCGGTCGCGACGCCCTGCAACACCCGGGCGACGGACAGCACGACCACGTCCCCGGCGACCAGGAACAGCACGAGCGCGACCACCTCCAGGGCGATCGCCGCGGCGAGCACCGGTCGGCGGCCGAGGTGGTCCGACAGGGCTCCGACGACGAGCAGCGAACCCAGCAGGCCGAACACGTACAGGGCGAAGACGACCGTCAACACCCAGGCCGTGAAGTGCCATTGCTGTTGGTAGATCACGTAAAGCGGGGATGGCGCGCTGGATGCCGCCAGGAAGAGCACGAGGACGGTGGCCACGCTGGGGAAGTGGCCCCTCCACGCCGCGCGCCGCGGTGGGGAGGGGGTATCGAGAGTGTCAACAGGCATGTAAGCCTCGCAGTGATCGTTGCGTTAGCGCCTCCAAGCTAACACAAACGCATCGATCGCTGCGATTAAAACGCAGTGATCGGTGCAATAATGGTCACATGCCCGCCGTGACCTCCGCCTCCCGCGCCGACAGCCGACCCGGCGGCCGCTCGGCCCGCGTCCGCGCGGCCGTCCACCAAGCCGTCAAGGACCTGCTCGCCGACGAGACCACCGAACAGCTGACGATCCCGGTGATCGCCGGCCGCGCGGGCGTGCACGCCACCACGGTCTACCGCCGCTGGGGCTCCGTGGGCGACCTGCTCGCCGACGTGGCGACCAGTCGCTTCTCCGGCGACTTCGTGGTGCCGGACACCGGAAGCCTCCGCGGGGACCTGGAGCGGTACGCGGCCGACCTCGCCCGGGATCTCAGCGACCCGGACACCCTGGCCCTGGTCCGTGCCACCATCGGCGTCGGCGGCGAGCAGGGCGCCGCCGTGTGCCGCAAAGAACGCCAGGACCAGCTCGAAGCCATCCTCGACCGCGAACAGAGCCGGGGCAACGAGATCCCGCCCGTCGACCGCACCATCGACGCCCTGCTCGCGCCGCTCTACTACCGGGCCGTCTTCACCGACCAGACGCCGACTCCCGAATGGGCGCGCACCCTCGTGGGTCACCTGCTGCCGGAAACGCCCAAGCCATAGCGGACGGACGAAGTCATCCTCGCCGTCGGTGAAACGCGTCCTCCGCCCGACCACCCCACAACCAAGATCGCCGCTGCGGAGGAGGACCCGACCCGGCCGCGGCGCTGGTGCTGTGGGTGTTCGCCCACCGCGTACGCCGCGAACTCGCTGGACCGGCTCGACGCACTGGTGTTCACCGGCGAGATCGGCTGGGGCCACCCCGAAGTCCGCACCGACGTCGTAGCCGCCCTGTCCCCGCTCGGCATGCCGCGAGACTCGACCGCCGAATCGGACGGTGACGGGCCGGTCAGCCTGCCGGGCGCCGCGGTTCCGGTGGTCGTGGTGCGTCCGCGCGAGGAACTGCGGTTCCGCCGTGACACTCTCGCCGCGCTGTGACCGATAACGGCGTTGGGAACACGACCGGCAACGTCTGGTTCACGACGGCCGGTTCGGCGTACCCGTCCGGCGGCCTCCGCCCGGGTACGCCTGAGCACAGCGGACGTGTCGGCTGGTCCGGGACGGGTACCACGACGGCAGGGAACCCGACACGAGGAGGAGCGGATGTCCAGCAGTGAGGCCGGTCAGGTCACGGGCACGCCGGACAAGGACTACAACATCATCTGGTTCGTCGAGGCGTGCTTGAGCAACGTGCTTCGGCTGGAGACCTACATCGCCGACGCGGAGCGTGCGGGCGACAGTGAGCTTGCGGACTTCTTCCGCCGCGCCCAGGAGGCGAGCCGCAAGGGGGCCGACGAGGGCAAGGAACTGCTGGTCCGGCGGTTGAACGGCTGACGCCGCCACATCGGCGAGCCGGCGATCCAGTGCACCGGATCGCCGGCGCGGGTGGGAGGAGCTCCCAGGCTGGATCGTGGCCATGAAGGCCCACGTGCCGATGGGTCCCGGCCCCGACGACGTCGACAGTCGCGTCTACACCTCATGGACCGCTGCAGGACAGCCGAGGCCGAGGCCGAGAAAAGGGTGCTGTCCGAAGGGCTCGCGGCCCTCGGCGGGGCTGGCGACACGTGGAAGGCGCGGCTGCCGCAGATCAACGGCTCGCCGAGATGAGAGAGGTACTCCTCGATCTGGCGAGGGCGGAGGGGGCCGGATCATCAGCGCGGAGCCGAGGGACAGCGTCAGGCCGAGAGCGTCGTAGTCGGTGCTGCGGCTGGTGACCGCCAACGGCAGCAAGCCGTCTGCGCGGTGGAAGTCGTCGATGGCGCGGGCACAGGCCAGGCGGTGCTGCAGGGGTACCTCGTCGAGTCCGTCGAGCAACGGGAGCACCCGGTCGTCGGCGATCCAGTTTCGGGCCAGTTCTCGTGGGAGGCCGTGGAGCGGACCGCCGAGGCGGAGCTTCAGAATGGTGCGCCGGAACAAGGTCCGGTCAAGCACGCCCTCGATCCGGACTTACCGCTGGGCGTGCGATGAGGGCGCGGCGGTAGTACGCGGTGCGTTCGGTCGAGCCGGGCGGCGGTGCCTCATCGACACGGGAGGCGAAGACCGCGAGCGTGAGGCCACCGGTGAGCAGCACGGCAAGCAGTGGCCAGGCGAGCCACAGGTACGGGCGCCAGGATTCCGGCAGTGCGTTGGTGGCGACATTGGTCGTCACCGCGGTGAGGGCGGCAACCAGCTCGGCGATGACTGTCAACCGCACTCGGTTGCCCACGCTCGACATTGTCGTGGGTTGTGCCCCCGAACGGGTTTGCATTTGTCATCTCGATGAGGTGACGCCACCTCACTACTGGTCAACGCGGCCGCGGATCGGGCTGAGCAGCATGGAAACGGCGCTCGAAGTGCGTGGGGCGCGGCACGACTGCGGCTCCACGCGGGCGTTGGACGGTGTCACTTCGACGTCCGCGCGGGGGAGAGCGCGGCGTTGCTCGGCCTGAACGGCGCGGGCAAGACGACGCTGGTGAACCAGATGCTCGGCCTGCGAGCCGCGAAGGACGGCCGGTTTGCGTCGGTGGCGGTGGTCCGCGCGTGGCATTGACCCGGCGTAGCTCGGGGTGGTGCAGCAGTCGCTCGGGTAGTTCCCGAACACGTTGAAGGTGGCCGAGCTGGTCATCGGTGCCGCGGTACGGTCGGGCAAGCCGAGGTCGGCGGCCGGGCCGGTGTCGGCCGAACTTGATCTGACGGACCTGGCCGGGCGGCGCGCGACGGAGCTCTCCGGCAGTCAGAAGCAACGGCTGCAGCTCGGCCATGGCGCTGGTCGGTACTGCGCGTCGATCGAAATCCACTGGTGTCAACGGCATGAGACCACCGTATCGGCGCCCCAACTACGGTGATGTGTTCTACGTGAGCACGAGCCACGATGCACGATCAGGAGTGTTGATGGAGGTCCCGTTCGCCGACTTCCTCGTCAAGCCGGACTACAAGATGTTCCAGCTGCGCGATCCGGCGGTCGACGCCCTTGACACGAAGTTGCCCGCGCAGGCCGGCGAAGTCGTCTCCAACGAGTACGAACTGCTCGTGCGTACCGCCCAGGACTCGGCACGAGTGCGCGTGGTCCTCGCCAGCGGAGCCGGTTGTCCCGCGGACGCCGAACTGCTTGCCAGGCAAGAGGTCACGTTCCCGGAAGGCGAGCTGATCGTCGCGGAAGGCGGATACGGCCAGCAGGGACCTGTGGCTCTCCCGCAGGGCGCAGGACGCTACGAGATTTCGGTGTGGACGAATGGCAGGACGCGCACAGAGGCTTGGGGTGAGACGCAGCGAGCGATCCGAGAGCAACGCGACCTCGCCCTGCTGGACGAGGAGCTGACCACACTCGACGGCGTCGAGTGGTACCGGCTGCTGTTCGTTCGCACCGCAGAGCAGCATTCATCTGACGACGAGTGATCTCGCGGGTCGTCGCGCTGGTGCTCCATGCTTCCCTCAGGAAGTGAGCCTTGTGCCACCAAGACGCGCCAGGAAAGCGAGTTGTCGAGCGGCCCGTCGGTGCGGTGGTTCGTGCAGCAAGACTTCGCCGGACGGCGAGAAGCGTGCCGCGCTGCGCGAGTTGTGCAGCAGCATCAACGCGATCAGGCCGTGCGCCTCGGGCAGCTTCGTGCGGGCCATCCGCGCGCCGCGGCCACGGATCTGTCCAATGAGGACTTTGGTCGAGCTGGAGGTGCCCGGCGGGGGACAGGAACAGGCCGACGATGTGAGCCGCGCTGTCGGCGAACTCCAGATCGCGGCTGAGCGTGCAGTGCTGCTGCGGCCATATTCTTTTCTTGCGCACAATTTCGTCCCGAATTGGTGCGGAACGGACACCCCTCCGATGAGGGTGATCCACCTGGCCATCTTCCGGCTCGACCGGTGTGGTGGCGACCCGGTCCCCGCAGGCGAGCTCGTGCGGCCGGCCGCCGGAATCCGCGCTCGCCGGGAACCTGTGACCGTCCCGCGCCCCAGGGGCGTCTCGACCTCGCCTGACTTCGAAGAACGTGGCGTCGCTCAAGGGAGTCCCTGCGGTCGTCGAGCGGCCTGTGCCGTGTCGGCGCGGCGGTGATCGACTGCAAGATCAATCTTTGGGGGAGTTCGACGCACGATGCTGTTCGGAACGCCGAGGTCGAAGTCCGGGTATTACGAGGGTTGCCGGATATGTGGCCTCGCGGCAGCGACTCCACAGTGTCTGAAAACTAGGTTAACAATGTTTCGCGTCTCATTTGGATGGTTGCCGGAATGGCGAAGATCGTGCTAATCTTCTGTCCGGAATGGATTTCCGCGCAAAACAGTACGGCTTTTCGGCGTTGAATATCGTGAACTCCATACTTTCTTCGTTGTCGTGAATGGTATGCGTTTGTCGAGGTCATCGGCGATTCCGCGGCAGTGCTTCCACGCGTCAGCCGGAAGAGCGGTCGTAGGCACTGTTCAGCGCCCGGCGCTCCAGGTGGGGCCTGGGAGAATGCGAGCCTTGTGGCAATGTCCGTGGATGCGCTGCGGCTTGATGCCATCGTTCTCGAGGCAAAGGCAGCCGACGTGGACGACGCCGTTGTCCAGTGCGGGCAGGTGCTGACGCGGATCGGCGCGGTGGAGAAGGCCTACGTCACGGCAATGCTCGCTCGGGAACGGGCGGTGTCCACCGTCATCGGGCGTGGAGTCGCGATTCCCCATGGGGTTGGACCGGCACAGCAGCATGTGCGCAAGACGGCGGTGGCTGTTCTGAGGTTTCCTGGCGGAATCGACTGGCGGGGCGAACGGGTGACGGTGTGCGCGGCACTCGCTTGTCGCGAGGACGAGCCTGTCCGGCTGATTTCGCTCATGACGCGCTTGCTGCTGGATCCGCATCACGCCGATGCGCTGCGCGCGGCGACCGACCGGGCCCAGGTGCTGGAGCTCCTGCGCAACGGTGTGGCGAGGCTGGTCGATCCTGAACCACCGTGCTCGCATCCGCCTGCCGCGCGCCGCTCGACGTCTGCCTGGGCGTGGCTGGCCCACCCGCCGGTGCCGGTGACCGCGGAAGGCGGGATCCGGCATCAGGTTCCGTACTCGCCGGTCAGCACGGCCGAGGCGAGCTTGGCCCTGGACTGGTAGCCGGTTCGCTGGAACAACCTGGTCAGCCTGCCCTCCACGGTTTTCTCGCTCGTGCCCAGCACCGCGGCCAGTTCGCGGTTGCTCAAGCCGTCGGTGACCAGCGTCGCGAGCAGCCGCTCGTTCTCCGCCACAGTGGTTTCACGCCTCGGCACCACGGTCCTGCGCTCGCGCATGATGTTGCGCAGGCGTGCGCGCATCAGCAAGGCGTCCAGTTCGCCGTACAGCGCGTAGGCCTCGAGCAGCAACGAGTCGTCGACGAGCCGGTGGTGCGACAGGTCGACGATGGTGTTGGCCAACTCGTAGGGCTGGCCACGCCGCCTGGCGAGC
>JASLAV010000099.1 GCA_030146905.1 Lentzea sp.
CCGAAGCCGAGAAACTGGCTGCCGAGTCACTGATTCCCTTCATACCGGCGAAAAGCGCCTCCGGCATGACCAATCCCCTCCCTAACGCTGCGTCGCCTCACGGTAACAAGTAGTCGCAGCCCTGTCCGGCGAATCTGACGCATCGCGCACGCCGTCGGTTCCTCTGAGTTACCGGTGCGAACTGATGATCCTGTTGAGGTGGCGATCGAGTGCGGCCTGGTCAGCGGGGGTGTAGGTAACTGTCAGTCGTCCGTCCTGGCCGGTGGCGGGGATCACCGCGTACCTCCCGACATCGGTGTCCAGATAGCTGATCGTCCCCAGTTCGGTCTCCTGCCCGTTGCGGCCACGTGCCGAGACCTGCAGGTAGCCGGCGCCAAGCCGTGGGCGGCGCAGAATCTCCTCAGCAGCCGCCCGCTGCCCGCCCGGCGACGGCGCGGCCGCCTTCACCGGAGTTCTGAAGGTGTGTTCGGAGAAGTCCTCTTCCACCCGCCGCCGACCAGCTGGCGTCGAGGTGTCGGCCACGGTGACCGAGACTCCCGGACCGGGGCGCATCGGAGGTAGCAACCGCACCAGACGAGGCACGGCCGCGTCGGGCTGGCAGATCCGGAAGACGATCGTGTTGTCCCGCTGCTCCGCGACCACGCCTGTGCGGTCGTCGGTGACCGCGAGTGCCACAGGCTGCGTGTCGCCGGCAGTGCCTACCAGCGCGGTCACAAGGTGCCCACGGGCGAATACGTGCAACGCTTCCACCAGCTCCGGCACAAACTCGCCGTCGCGGACCAGTCCCCGGTCGATCAGGTCCCGGTGCACAGCCTCGACCAGCCGGACCCGATCCTCACGCGTCGCGCCGTGATGCGGGATGGCGAACGGGAACCGCCGCAGATTGATCCGCAACGCCTCACCGAGCACATCCAGCGCTGCGAACGAACAGACGATCTCCCCCGACACCCCTGTAACCACCTCTCGCCGGCCGCTCCGCTCCCCACGGTGCGTGACCGCGCGACATACTGCCAGTTGAACACTCATCAGCAGAGCGTTACCACACCGATCTTGTTGAAGATCTCACCCAGTCGGCGCAGCCGCTCCGCTCCGCGACCGCCCAGGGCCAATAGCCACCTACGTGAGCTTGTGGTTTGCAAATCGACATGATCCGCTTCAACCATTCACCCGATTCGGGGCTTGCGGGCCTCGTCGCGTGTCGCTGGACCAATGGACCCGCTTACTGGGACGCGCCTACCTAACTACCCGCAGTCTCAAAGACGTGGACATCAAGGCCGATGATGCGATGCCTGCTGCCAGACCAACACCTCGATCTTCTAAGCCGGCGGCGGAAACGGCTCAGTCGAGGGTGCTTCTGCGGTTGCTGCCTGGTCGCGACCAGGATGCAAGGCCTCGTACAGACGGGTAATCAACGCCGTCGAATCGGCCTCGTTCAAGCTCTGCGCCTCGAGCGCACGGACGACCGTCGCGTAGCCGTCGATCGCGTCTTTCGCCTCGGCGAGGAGGCTCGAGTTCTCGGTCTCCACCCACACCAGCGACTCGTACTTCGCGAAGGTCAACTGCGTGAACGGCCCCGCCAGCCCGGCATGCGCGCCGTGTGCCGCAGGCACGATCCGGATCCTGACGTTCGGCCGGTTCGCCATGAACATGAGGTGCAGCAGCTGCCCGGCGTGGACCTCGGCGCCGCCGACTCGGAGGTGCAACGCCAACTCGTGGATGAAGACCGTGCACTTCACATTGCGCCGGAACAATTCCTGCATCGCGAGCTGCGCCTGCACCCGCTCCTCCAACTCGTCGGCCGGCGCTGTAGAGGATGCCCGTAGCACCTCACGCACGTAGTCAGCCGTCTGCACAAACACCGGCACCATGTGCGTGTGCCAGCTGATCAGCGTCTTGGCCACCTTCAGGTGCTCGATGACCGTGCGCAGTCGGATGGGCGAGCACGTGCCGTGCTGCTGCCACCAGCCCCGGATGTGAGTCTCGCCGTAGAGCGACAACAGGTGGACGATTTCATCGGCGTTCACGCGGCAGACACCCAGTAGCACGGCGACCTCAAGCTGGGTGGCGCCACCCTTGCCGTTCACCACGTCCGAGACCTTGGCCTCGTCCCAGTCCACGATGTCGGCAGCAGCACGCGAGGTCAGGCCTGCGCTCGTGATGGCTGCCCGCAGGCCGGTACCGAACTCACGACCACGCGCGGTGGAGAACCGCTTCGGCATGTCTAGCTCCCCGCCCGATCGGCAACCAACTGCAAGTGTCGCTGCTGATCTCCGGAGTCGTTGCCTGGCAGCGGATCCCAAAGCCGCAGTGAAGCTTCGCTGAGCCAGTGTGCGGACTCCTCCTTGGATCGGAGAACGCCGTCGAGTGCGATCAGTGCGCGCTCATAGGGCTCGCGTTCGGCGTCGGACTCAAGCCAGGTGTCACCGCCGTGCAGAGTGCGCAGGAGGACGACATCGTCGAAACGCCTCTCAACGAACCGCATCATCGTGAACGACGCGCCTTGGCCGAAGTACAGCCCTGCGTCACCGTCCACAACTCGGAACTCGAACTCAGGCAGTTCGCTCAGCTCCTCCAAGCGCTCCAGCTGGTCGGCCATCACCCGCGTACCACCGACGCTGCCGGTGAGCAGCGACTCGGGCACGATCAGCCGCACATGCAACCGCCGCGGGCTGCCCGGCCGCGCAGCGTCTTTGACGTCCATCCCCAGGCGCTTCAAGACCTCGTGCTGCAGCGCGAGGTCAAGCTCGCTCGCAGCGGCCCCGGACTCCATCAGGGCCGCGTGGTAGGAGTCGACGCGCACCAGCTCAGGCAGCACGTCGTTCGCCACGATCACCAGCTCGCTTGCCTCGGCCATGACATCCCAGGGCGTCCACGACAGCCGCGCCCACGCGTCACCGTTGATCCGATCCCACATGCCAGGGTCGACGGCCCGCTGCGCCACGCGAACACAGAGCTCGACTTCCTCGTCGGACGCGCCGCACGCGGCGCCGATCGCCACCACTTCGAGAGGAGACACGCGCAAAACGGCCCTGCAGAGTTGCGACAGCTTGGCCGCCGAGAAGCCGACCAGCTCACCCAGCTCC
>JASLAV010000106.1 GCA_030146905.1 Lentzea sp.
AACCTCCAGACGCTGCTCGCCGGCGAGCCGACGTACCTCGACGAGCTGCCCGTCGGCGGCAAGGCGGCGTTCTGATGACCCGCCCGGCCTTCGACCCCGAGCTGCACGAGCTTCTCGCCGGCATGCCGCTGTCGTCCGGGCTCACGCTCGAAGTGGTGCACCAGATCCGCCAGATGCCGTCACCTCCGTTCGAGACCGACGCCGAACGGCACGACGTGGAACTCGGCGAGATCTCGCTGACCGTCTTCCGCCCCCGGGACCTCGACGAGCCCGCGCCGTGCGTCTACTGGATCCACGGCGGCGGCATGGTGATGGGCGACCGCTTCTCCCAGATCGACATCCCGCTGGAGTGGCTGCGCGAGCTCGGCGTCGTCGTGGTCACCGTGGAACACCGGCTCGCACCGGAGGTCACGGGGACGACGCTGGTCGACGACTGCTATCGCGGTCTCTTGTGGACGGTCGAGAACGCCGACGCCCTGGGCATCGGCGAGATCGTCGTGGCGGGCATCAGCGCCGGCGGCGGGCTGGCGGCCGGGGTCACGCTGATGGCACGCGACCTGGGCGGGCCGGAGATCGCCGCCCAGGTGCTGATCTGCCCGATGCTCGACCACCGCAACGCCACCACGTCCAGCGCGCAGTACTCCGGCGATCCCGGTGTCTGGACGCGGGAGATGAACGAGTTCGGGTGGCGGTCGGTGCTCGGCGACCTCGCGGACGTGCCCTCCTACGTCTCGCCGGCACTGGCGGAGGACCTGTCGGGGCTGCCGGCCACCTACGTCGACACCGGGACCGCCGAGGTGTTCCGCGACGAGGACGTCGAGTACGCCACCCGGATCTGGGCGGCGGGCGGTGACGCAGAACTGCACGCCTGGGCAGGCGGCTTCCACGGGTTCGACGCGATCTTCCCCGACGCACGGCTCTCCGCGGTGGCGCGGCGCACGCGCACCGAGTGGCTGGCGCACAAGCTGCGTTAGACCGGGAGCGGTCTCATCCGGTCCGGCATGTGCGCGCGCAGCGTGTCGTGCAACGCCGACACCTCGTTGGCGTCCAGGAGAACGGACCCCGTCTCGCACGCCAGCTCCGCCTCACCGGTGCGCTGGTCCGGCACGTACCTGAGCGCCACGTCCGGTACGGAGCAGGACTCGGCCTGGCGGATGGCGAGCAACAGCTCCGCCACCCGTTCGTACCCCAGCCGCGCGCTCCAGCACAGCGCGGCCGGGGGACGGACGAACAGCCGGAGGCCTCCCGCGGATCGGCGAACCTCGACGCACGACAACACGGCAACCTCCTACAGCCAGCCCCACCAGCGAGACTAGTCAGGAGGTGCTGGAGTCAGCGTCGAGTGTCACCCGTTCGGTTCATTGGTAGCAGGGCTTCTCGAACTTGAAGTCCTTCGCCGTGGGACCGGTGAAGAACTCCTCCACCAGCGACACCCCGGTCGGAGCGGCCTCGTCCGGCTTGTAGAGGAGCGTCTGGCGGAACGCCGCCTCCTGCGGCGAGGCGGAGAAGTTGCCCGCACCCGACGGGAGCATGCCCTCGTAGTCCACCGAGGTGAGCTGGCGCACGGCGTTCAGCACCCCTGCCCGCGTCATGTCCTTGTTGGACGCCGCCTTCTCCAGCGCAGCCTTCAACGGGTACGCCCACACCCAGCCGGCGGTGTAGCCGTCGTTCGGCGTCACGCCGGTCAGCCCGGCGCGCATCGCGGTGTGGCCGACGGACTCGGTGTTCCACGCCTTCCACGGCGCCGACTGCAGGTACATCGCCTTGATCGCGGCAGCGGCCGGCGACTTCAGCAGGCCCTGGTTCCACGTCGGCGAGGTGCCGATGAACTTGCCCCGGTACCCGCGGGCAGCGGCCTGACCGATGATCACGGCCGCGTCCGTCGGGCCGGTGGTGAGCACGACCAGGTCGGGCTTCTTGCTCACGACGGCGTCGATCGCGCCGGCCTGGTTGTCCTGACCGGTCTGCGTCGTCACGTTCTCGAACGTCAGCCCGCGCTTCTCCGCCGCGATCTTCGCACCGGCGGCCGCGTCGTCGCCGTAGTCACCGGCGAGGTGCACGGCCATCACGGACTTCGCGCCCAGCTTGTCGACGGCGTAGTCGACGGTGTTCATCGACTCGACACAGTAGTTCGCGCCGGACTCCAGCACGACCTCCTCGAAGCCCCACAACGACGTCCACGACGCGGGCACCGACACCATCTGGGTGTTCTCGAGGTCCGGCAGGATCGCCGCGGTGGTGGGCGAACCCAGCGTCTGCGTCAGCGCGAGGATGTCGCCCTTGATCTCCTGGTAGACCTGGTTGTGGATCTGCGGATTGTACTTGTTGTCCCGCACGTACTTCGTGACGTCGACCTCGTAGCCACCGATGCCGCCGCGGTCGTTCACGCGCTTCCAGAACGCCTTCTGCGAGTCCGTGATCGGCACGGCCAGCGTCTTGAACGGACCCTCGGTGAGGTCCGAGATCGTGCCGAGGTAGATGCAGCCCTTGGCCTTGTCGACGGCCTGCGGGCACGGTTCCTCGGTGACGCCGAAGTCGACCTTGATGCCGCCCGCGCCCTCCTGCGGGGCGGCACCGTCGCCACCCCGGCACGAGGTGAGAGCCAGGACCGCGACGAACAGTGTCGCTAATCTCTTACCAGACATGGGGATTCTCTCCTCAGTACGAGAACGGCCAGGTGCGCCAGTAGTTGCGGACGCGGACCCAGATGCCGAACAAACCGCGTGGCTCGACGATGAGGAACACGATGATGAGCACGCCGTAGAGCAC
>JASLAV010000148.1 GCA_030146905.1 Lentzea sp.
CCGGCACCCGCCTTGATCAGCGCGAGCGCCCAGGCCGGGCACGTGGTCGTGGCGAACGAACCCTGCTTCAGCGCGACGTTCCAGTCCTGGCTGAACGGCTCCAGGGCACCGGTCTGCTGCTTGGTGCCGAGCGCCGCCGCCGTGTCGAACGCCGTCTTGACCTTGTCGTTGGACTCCGCGATGTACGAGTCGTCCTTCGCGAAGTAGCCCTCCTCGGTCTGGTCGAGGATCGCCTTGTAGACGTTGCGGGCGGTGTCGACGAACTTCACGTTCGGCGTCTTGGCCGCGAACTGGTCGGCGACCTTCGCGTAGTCGGCCCACGTCGGCCACAGCTTCGCGACCTCGGTCCGGTCCGTCGGCAGCCCGGCCGCCGCGAACAGGTCGCTGCGGTAGCAGAGCCCGAGGCTGCCCATGTCCGTGCCCAGCCCCAGCACGAACTCGCCGTTCTCAGCGGTGCCCTGGTTCCACTTCCACGCGGCCCACTGGTCCTTGAGGTCCTTCGCCCCGTACTCCGCGAGGTTCACGAACTTGTCCTTGGAGGCGCGGAACTGGCTGACCACGCCTTCCTCGAGGGCGACGATGTCGGCGGCACCACGGCCACCCGCGAGCTGGGTCGCGAGCTGCGTGTTGTGCTGCTCCATCTTGACCTTGCGCTGCTCGATCTTGATGTTCGAGTGCGAGGCCATGTACTCCTCGATGAGCTTGTCGTAGCCGAAGTCCGAGAAGAGGCCCAGCGACAGCTCGATCTTGCCGTCGGCCTCGGAACTTCCGCCGCATCCCGCGGCCAGAACCATCACGAGGGTCGCAGCCACGCTGCCGACCAGCCTTCTGCTCATCCGTCCTCCTCGACGTCGCCGGTGTGGCGCAGCTAACTGTGGTGAGAGCGCTCTCACACTCAACTGGCGAGGCGCGGGTGTCAAGCGGTCGACATCGTTCCGTAACTTTGTGGAGACGGGCAACAAAAACCGGTAACGGATCGGTGAGCGTCTCGAAAGGAGCCGGTCGAGCGGCTCGAAGACGACGAAGAGGGACGACCGGGCCCTCGCTCCGGTCGTCCCTCACCCCTGGTAGAGGGGGTCGCGGGCCAGAAGTGACGCGCGCTCCCGAACTTTTTTCGCCACGTTCGGGGCTGAAGCGGGTGGCGGACGCGACACAGCGGAGGCCCGGTGCCCCGACAGCACCGGACCTCCACCGATCCCCCGGCCGTGCGGCCCCTGTTTCCGCACGTCCGAACCCGCCTGGCCGTACCCCCGACGGTGAGGGCCGGGCGGGGTGTCCTACGCCTCCGCCATCCCGGCGACCACGGAGCTCCGCGCCGCCCGGCGCGCCGGCAGCACCGCGGCGATCACGGCCGCGATCACCGCCAGAGCGAGCATCACGCCGATCTGGGCGAACGGGATCGAGAAGCTGACCTCGAGCTCGGGGTTCGAGAGCGCCTCGACCAGCAGCCACCCGAACCCGGCGCCGAGCAGCACGCCCACCACCGCGCCGATCAGCGCCATCAGGATCGACTCGACCACCAGCATCTGCCGCAGCTGGCCCCTGGTGAGGCCCAGTGCCCGCAGCAGGGCCGACTCGCGGGTGCGTTCGAGCACCGAGAGCGTCAGCGTGTTCGCGATGCCGAACAGGGCGATGATCAGGGCCAGGCCCACCAGCGCCCAGATGAACAGCAGGATCTGGTCGAGCTGGGCGTTCAGCTCCGCCTTGGTCTCCGCGGCGGAGTTGAGCACCGCGACCGGCGAGGTGGAGATGACGCGTTCCAGGTCGGTCCTGGCGGTGGCGACGTCCGTCCCAGGAGCAAGCTTGACCAGCAGTTTCTCGTAGCCCTTCGGAGGTTCCTGCGACAGCGCGGTGGCCGCGGGGAGGGTCACGATGCCGGTGCCGAAGCTGTTGTCCTTGATCAGCGCGACGACCTTGAAGTCCTTGCCGCCGAGCTTCAGCGACGAGCCTGCGGACAGGCCCGCCTCCTTGGCCTCCTTCTCGCGCATCGCGATCTCGTCGTCCTTCAGCGTGCCCAGAGGACCATTGGTGGTCTCGACGCGGACGAGCGAGCCGATCGCGTCGGCCGGGTAGCCGGTGACGTAGGCGAACGGCAGCTGCGGCGACTCGGTGGACGCGGTCAGCTCCGGCGCGATCTTCGCGACGTTGCGGACCTTCGCGAGCTCGTCGGCGAACTTCTGGGTCAGCGGCTGGCTGTAGACGCTGGAGGTGACCTCGTAGTCGGCGGGGAAGCGGTCGTCGACCTTCTGGATCATGGTCTCGCGGGCGCTGCCCGCCACGACGGTCACCATCGCCACGATGGTCACGCCGATCATCAACGCCGCGGTGGTGGCGGCGGTGCGCTTGGGGTTGCGGCCCGCGTTGGCCGAGGCCAGCTTCGACGGGACGCCTCGCAGCGCCTTGCCGAACAGGCGGTTGATCGGGCCCACGTACAGCGGGCCGAGGAGCAGGACCGCGAGCAGCAGCACCATGGTGGCGCCACCGGTGATGAACAGCGCGGTCTCCTCCCCCTCCTGCTTCAGGCCGAAGTAGACGGCAGCGCCGCCGGCCAGTGCGATCAGCGCGGCGATGATGATCCGGACCTTGCCGGTGCGGGCCACGTCGTCATGGCTGTCCGGCTGCGAGCGCAGGGCCGCCACGGGGGCGACGCGGGTGGCGCGGCGGGCCGGGAGCACCGCCGACAGCACCGTCACGACGACACCGACGCCGAAACCGGCGGCGATCGTCAGCCAGGAGAGCGGCAGGCGGACCTGGACGTCGTCACCGCTGGGGCCGCCGACCGAGCCGACCAGGAGCTGCAGCGCCGCTGAGACGCCGAACCCTCCGAGAATGCCGAGCACGGACGCCGTGAGTCCCATGAAGAGCGCTTCGGCGAGCACGCTGCGGAACACCTGCCCGCGTTCCGCACCGACGCAGCGCAGCAGCGCGAGCTCCTTCGTGCGCTGGGCGACGAGGATCGTGAAGGTGTTGTAGATGACCATGCCGGCGACGACGAGCGAGATCGCGGCGAACGCGAGCAGGAACGACTTGATCTCGCCGGCGGCGTCACCGACCTGCTCCAGCGTCGCCTTGGTCAGCTGCTCACCGGTCTGCACCTGGTAGCCGGTGCCGGTGACGGCCTTGATCTTGTCCACGAGCTGCTGCTGGGACACGCCGGGACCGGCGACCGCGACGATCTCGTAGATCCGCTGGTCGGGGACCAGCGTGCGCATGCCCTCCGGTGAGACGATCACGTGGTCGCTGCCGGACATCGAGAGGCTGCTCGCGCCCTGCCCGTAGGTGCCGACGATCGTGAAGGCGTGCTCGGCGTTGTCCTTGTCGAGCAGCTTGAGCTGGTCGCCGACCTTGAGCTTGGCGATCTGCGCGGTCTTGGTGTCGACAGCGACCTCGCCGGACCTGCCGGGGAACCGGCCGTCCCTGAGGTCGAAGTCGCGCAGCTTCTCCGTCGTCGGCAGCGGCTGGACCAACGCGTTGCGCGCCTTGCCGTCGCCGCCGAGCAGTGCCGCGCTGCCGAACTCGCGCGAGTCGGCGCCCTCGACCCCCTGCGTGGAGCGGATCTTCTGCAGGAGGTCGGCGGGGATGCCGTTCTCCCGGTTCTGGTTGTTCTCCTCCAGGTGCACCGCCGCGTCGACGTTGCGGGCGCTGCGGGCGAAGTTGTCCCTGGTCTGGGCCTCGACGGCGTCGCCGAGCACGAGGGTGCCGGTCACGAACGCGACGCCGAGCGCGATGGCGATGCTGGACAGCACCAGCCGCGCCGTGCGGGCACGCAGGCCCGCGAGGATGGTCTTCAGCATGTGTAGCTCACGCCCCCAGGTGCGTGAGGGCGTTGACGACGGACTCGGTGGTGGGCTCGTGGATCTCACCGGCGAGGCGGCCGTCGGCGAGCAGGACCACGCGGTCGGCGTAGCTGGCCGCGACCGGGTCGTGCGTCACCATGATCACCGTCTGGCCCATCTTGCGCACCGACATGCGCAGGAAGTCCAGCACCTCCGCACCACTGCGGGAGTCCAGGTTGCCCGTCGGCTCGTCGGCGAAGATGACCTCGGGACGGGCCACCAGGGCGCGGGCGCAGGCCACGCGCTGCTGCTGGCCACCGGAGAGCTCGGTCGGGCGGTGGGTGAGGCGGTCGCGCAGGCCCAGTACGTCGACGATCGTGTCGAACCACTGCTTGTCCGGCTTGCGACCGGCCAGCTCCAGACCCAGCAGGATGTTCTGCTCCGCGCTCAGCGTCGGCAACAGGTTGAAGGCCTGGAACACGAAGCCGACGCGGTCGCGGCGCAGCTTCGTCAGGTCCTTGTCGTTGAGCTTCGTGATCTCGGTCTGTCCGATGTGGATCGCACCGCTGTCCACCGTGTCCAAACCCGCGAGGCAGTGCATCAACGTGGACTTGCCCGAACCGGACGGACCCATGATCGCGGTGAAACGACCCGCCTGGAACGCCACGTTCACGCCGTCGAGCGCCCGCACCGCGGTGTCACCCTTGCCGTAGACCTTCACCAGGTTGTGGGCCGCCGCCGCGGTAGTCCCGACTGCGCCCACATCGGACACCAGTGCAGACATGTCTCTTGCCTTCCTCACAGGGGGTGTACCTCAACGAGGAAGAAGCTATGAGCCAGCCGGGTGCGCGGACATCAACTCGGCGACGCGTTGCGCATCAGCCTGAGGTATGACAACCGGGCCTACTCCAGCAGACCCCGGTCGTACGCGATCGCCACCGCCTCCGCGCGCCGCGACGCCCCCAGCTTGGCCATGATCCGGGAAAGGTGCACGGAAACGGTCTTCTCGCTGATGTAGAGCTCCTCGCCGACCTCGCGGTTCGTCCGCCCGGAGGCAACCAGGCCGAGCACGTCGCGTTCGCGCGGGGTGAAGAGGTCGGTCTGCTCGCGGGCCGGTTCGTCGGCCCGCAGGCTGATGCGGGCGCGCTTGGCGCACGACGCCACGGCCTCGGCGAGCGGGCGGGCCCCGAGGGCGGTCGCCACCTCGTCCGCCTGGCGCAGCTGCTCCGCGGCCTCCTCACGACGCTCCGCCCCGAGCAACGCCTCCGCGAGCCGCCACCGGCACAGCGCCTGCTCGAACACGACCCCGTACCCGAACTCGTCGACCGCGGCCTGCCAGAGCTCCGGGTCGCCGGAGCCGGTGAGCCTCGACTCCTCGGCGAGCGCGCGGGCCAGCCACGCACGGCCCTCCGGCCCGAGGACCCCGGCGCGCGGCTTGCCGTTCCGCGCGGTCAGCCGCACGTGCTCGGCGAGCTCGTGCCCCTGCTCGACCGCGCGTCGCTCGGCCTCGGTGTCGCGCTTGCGGCGCGCCTTCGCCGCGAGCTCGGCGTGCGCCGCGACGCCGACCGCGCCGATCCTGATGCCCGCGAGCATCCACGGACCGCCGAGCTTGCGCGCCCACGCCAACGCGTCCGTGACGCGCTCGACAGCGAGCTCCGGGCGTCCGCGCCACAACGCGAGCTCCGCGCCGGTCCCGCCGTTGATCAGCGCGATCTGGATGTCGCGGTGCCAGTCGCTGCGCAGCTTCGTGATCATCCGCTCGGACTCGGTCAGGTCGCCGCGCGAGACGGTCAGGTGCGTGCTCGCCGACGCCAGCCGGGCCAGGACGGTCGACGACACGGACATGCCCGGCGGCTCGCTGGCCCGCGCCGCGTGGTCCCAGTCGCCGATGTGGTAGTGCACGAGCACCTGGAGGATGCGGATCTCCAGCCCGAACATGCTCCACGTCAGGCCGGTCTCCTTGGCCCGGTCGCCCGCCATGGTGAAGACGCGGGCGGCATCGGCCAGTTCGCCGCGGTCGTAGTGCATCAGGCCGTAGTAGTACCAAGCCCTCAGCTCGTTGTTGAACGCGCCGACCTCGCGTGCGCTCTGGATCGCGCGCTCGAAGCTGGCACTCGCCCGTTCCGGCTGGTTCGCGTGGTCGTCGAGGATCGCCAGCGTGCCCAGCGCGTCCGCGACGGCACCCGGCGCGTTCACGGTCCGGCCGTCGGCGAACGCGAGCTCGGCGGCCTCCCGTGCGGCCGCGTCCTTCCGTTGCTGGCGCAGTGACGACGCCTTGCCCGCGAGCACACGGGCGCGGGTGGGGCTGGGTTCGCGGTCCTGCACGAGGCCGAGAGCCTTCCCCAGCGCCTCGAAGTGCTCGTTCTCGTTGCCGTCGAGGATCGAGAGGGCCTGCGAGAGCCGCAACCAGACCTCGGCGGCCTCCTCCGGCGTCTGCTCGGCGCTGATGGCCCTGGTGGCGCTGCGGGCGAAGGCGACGGCCCGTTCCGGCTGTCCCGCTGTGCCCGCGACCCAGGACGCCCTCCTCAGCAGCACCGACTCGTCCACATCGGACGGACGATCCGGCTCGGGGACGGCGGTCCACAGGTTGAGCGCCTTCTCCAGGTAGCGCAACGACTCCGCGGGCGCGCCGGCTCGTTCGGCCTCCTTGGCCGCCGTGATCGAGGCCTTCAACGCCTGCGGCAGGTCGTGGCTCTGGAACGCGTGGTGCGCCAGTGCGGCGGCGGCACCGCGTTCGTCGAGGTGCTGGACCAGGTGGCGGGCGTAGGCGGCGTGCAGCCGCACCCGTTCTCCCGGCAGCAGGTCGCCGTAGACGGCCTCCCTGACGAGGGCGTGGCGGAAGGCGTAGACCTCGTCGTCCTCCACGACGAGCAGGTGGTGCTGGACCAGCTCGCGCAACGCCGTGTCGAACGCGATGTCCGTCATGCCGGCGACCTCGCGCAGCCGGTAGTGCCGGACCCTGCGCCCGCGGACCGACGCGACGCGGACGACGTGCTGCGCCTCGGGACTGAGGCTCTCGACGCGGCTGAGCAGGACGTCGGCGAGCGCGGAGGGCAACGACCTCGCGTCGTCGCACGTGGCCACCGCGATCAGTTCCTCCGCGAAGAAGGCGTTGCCCTCCGAACGTTCCGCGACCTGCTGGACGACGTCCTCCGGCAGGTCGTCGGACAGCGCCTCGACGAACCGGCGGGCGTCCGCGGCGCTGAACGGCGTGAGGTCCATGCGGTCGACGGCGGGGAGCCGGACCAGCTCGGACAGCAAGGGGCGCAACGGATGACTGCGGTGCAGGTCGTCGGCCCGGTAGGTGCCGACGACGAGCAGGCGCTGGGAACGCAGGCGGGACAACAGGAACGACAGCAGGTAGCGGGTGGACGCGTCCGCCCAGTGCAGGTCCTCGACGACCAGCAGCACGCGCTGCCGTTCGGAGAGGTCGCCGAGGACGCCGAGAACGGCGTCGAACAGCTGGAGCTGCCCGACGTCCTGTTCCGGTCTGCGTCCCGGGATGAGGCTCGGCGCGATCATGCCCTCGGTGCCGGGCTCGCGTTCGGCCGGCAGCGCGAGCTCGGGCAGCAGCATCGCGAGCGCCGGCCGGTTCGCCGTGTTCTTGAGCGCGCTCAACGCCTCCGCGAACGGCAGGTACGGCAGTCCGGTCTCGCCGGCGTCCAGGCACCGTCCGGTGAGGACGAGCGTGTCCTCCGCACCGGCCGCCAGCTCGTCGACCAGCCGCGTCTTGCCCACACCCGCGTCGCCCGCGAGCAGCACCGCCCCCGCGACGCCCTCACCTGCCTGTGCCAGCGCTGCGCGCAACCGGCCGAGCTCGCGGTCGCGCGCGACCAACGGGATTCCGGAACCCAGACGCGCCACGAGTGGCATGCTCGCACAGGTCATGCCCCGACGCCGCCGCGTTTTCCGGAGGTGCGGTGGATCACGCGCCGGATCCACGACGGCCCGCCGCCGTTCGACCGCTGCCAGTTGCACCGGGCGTTGCCGCGCCGGTAGTCGATTTCCGCCTTGATCGCCTCAGGGGTCCATTCGGTCATGGACACCAGGTTCGTCCTGAGGCCCCGCCCCCGGCATCGGGCGATCACGCTGTCCTGCGCGGCGGATCCCTTACCCCACGGACACGGCGCGCGTCCTGGCCAGCCGCGCCCGTACGCCGTCCGCCTCCGGAGCGCCGAGCTCGGTGAACAGCGCCAGCGCACGCTGCCAGTGCGCCGCCGCCCCCGCCGCGCCGAGCTCGTCGAACACCTCCGCGAGCCGGTCGTGCGCCAACGCCTGGTGGTACGGCGACACCGCGTCGCAGGCCACCGCCAGCGCCGTCCGCGCCGCCGACAAGGCGCCCTCGGTGTCGCCGGTCTCCAGCAACGCGGTGGAGATGTCCACGTGGCAGGCAGCCTCACCGCACTGCTCGCCGACCTCGTGGTACATCCGCAGTGCGACGCGCAGCCACGGCATCGCGTCGTCGAACCGCTGGGTCGCCAGGTAGAGCAACCCCAGGTGGTGGTGGGCGTTGGCCTCCGCCCACTTCGACCCGGCGATCCGCGAGATCTCCATCGCCTCGCGGTAGTGCGCCTCGGACTCCTCGGCACGTCCCAGGTCCAGCAGGGTGCCGGCGACGGTGGTCAGTGCGCGCGCCTGCTGGTGCACGTCCTCCTTGCGGCGGGCCACTTCCAGCGCGCCTCGCTGCGCTTCCAGCGCCTCCTCGAAGCGTTCGAACTGCAGCAGCGCCACGCCCAGGTTGAACTGCACCACGAACCGCGCGTCGTCGTCGTTCAGCGCGATCGCCGCCTGCAACGCGGCTTCGGTGATGCGCAGGGAGGTCTCGCGCTCCGTCCGCAGCCACAGGTAGCGCGACAGCGTGTACGGCAGCTGCCACGCGTGGACGTGCCAGCCGGAAGCCGACGCGTGCTCGGTCGCGGCGATCAGGTTCGCGCGCTCGGCGTCGAACCACGCCATCGCGTCCGCGGCGCCGGACAGCGCCGGCACGTGGACGGGACGGTGTTCGGGGGCCACCAGGACGCTGCCGCGGTTGATCGGGAGCATGCCGTCGGCGAGGTCGGAGCAGTGCAGGTAGTAGTCGAGCATCCGGCCGGTGGCGGCACGGCGTTCCGGCTCGGACAGCTCGCCGGCCAGGGTCTTCGTGTAGACGCGGACGATGTCGTGGGCGACGTGCCTGCCGGGTTCGCTGACGGACAACAGGTTCGCGGCGGTCAACGCGTCCAGCGCGCGCTGGGCCTCCACCAGCGTGACGTCACCCATCGCGGCGACCACGTGCGGCGTCAGGTCCGCGCCGGGGTGCAGGCCGATGATCGCCAGCAACCGGGACGGCAACGCGGGTAAGGCGCGGCGGGAAGCGTCCAGGGCGGCGCGGACGGTGCCCTCGCCGTCCTCCAGGCCCAGGGCAGCCAACCGGCCGTGCTCGTCCTCCAGCTCCTCGACGAGCTCGGCGACGGCGAGCCTCGGTGCCACGGCGAGGCGGGCGGCGGCGATGCGCAACGCCAGCGGCAGGCCGTCGCAGAGCTCCGCGAGCCGGCGCAGGGAACCGGCCTCGGCCTCCGACCGGCCGGCGATGCGGCCCAGCACGTCGACGGCCGCGGCCTGGCCGAGCATGTCCAGCTCGATCAGCTTCGCCTCGACCTGCGCGACGAGCCCGACGAGCCGGCGGCGCGAGGTCACCACGACGCACGAGGGCGCGCCCGGCAGCAGCGGCAGCAGGTCGGCAGAGCTGCGGACGTTGTCGAGCATCACGAGCATGCGGCGGTCGGCCAGGAGCGTCCGCAGCAGGGCGGAGCGCTCGTCGACCGAGACGGGCGTGTCGCCGGCGGGAACGCCCAGCGCCCGCAGGAACCGGTTGAGCACCTCGCCGATCTCCAGCGGTTCCCGGTTCGGGTCGTAGCCGTGGACGTCGACGTAGAGCTGGCCGTCGGGGAACTCCTCGCGCACCCGGTGCGCCCAGTGCAGCGCCAGCGCCGTCTTGCCGACACCGGCCGGACCCGTCACGAGCAGCACCGGGCCGTCGTGGTCGCGCAGCACGGCGTCCATGCACGCCAGCTCCTCGTCCCTGCCCACCAGGACGACGGGTGCCCGCGGCAGCTGCGCGGGGACGGTCCTCGGCGCGGGTTCGGGAGCCTGCGGCGCCACGCGGACCGGCGCGCGTTCCGGTTCGGGGCTGTCCCCCGCCAGCACGGCCTGGTGCACGCGCCGCAGTTCGGGACCGGGCTCGACGCCGAGCTCGTCGATCAGGACGCGCCGCGCCTCCCGGTACGCCGCCAGCGCCTCCGCCTGACGACCCGCCTGGACCAGCGCCCGCATCAGCAGGCCGTGGCCGCGCTCCCGCAGGGGGTGTTCGACGACCATCGTGCTCAGCTGCGAGACCAGCTCGGGCCCACGCCCGATCGCGAGCCCCAGCTCGGCGCGTTCCTCCAGCACCGCCAGCCGCCGTTCCACGAGACGGCCGCGTTCGACGTCGGCGAAGAGACCGGAGACGCCGCCCAGCGGCTCGGCGCGGAACAGCGCCAGCGCGTCGTCCAGCTCGACCGCGGCTCCAGCCAGGTCGCCGGCGGCGCGCATGCGGTTCGCGAGCAGGACCTGACGTTCGAACACGTCGAGGTCGAGCGCGCCGGGCTCGACGCGCATCAGGTACCCGTCGCCCACCGACGTCAGCAGCTCCGCCGGGGCGCGGCGCGCACGGGACGGTTCGAGCGCCCTGCGCAGCCCGGCCACGTAGGTCTGGACCAGGTTGACCGCACTGGAGGGCACGTTGTCGCCCCAGACGGCCTCGATGATCTGTCCCCGGCTCACCGGGGTGCCGCGGGCCAGCAGCAGGACCGCGAGGACGGCGCGTTGCTTGGCCGCACCGAGATCCACCTCTTGACCTGCGCGAACGACTCGGAGAAGGCCGAGAACCTCGTACCGAAGGGGTTCCTCGCCGTGCGTCACCGATCTGTCCTTCGCCTGGTGGCCACCTGGGGCTCGAAGATCACTTCAGTCGGGCTCCAGTCGTGCTGTAGAAGCCATTCTTACGCTTAGCGTGTCCAACCAACCACAGACGGCGAGATCAACGGAAACCGGAGATCCGGCAGTCGGTGCGGGTTGGACCGGACAGCGGAACACCCGCTGCTCCCCATGATCGACGTGGGCCGGCCGGCGTGCAAGGGGCATCCAGCCCGCGGCGGCGGAACGCCGGCCGGCCCACGTCCCCTTTGGAACGCGAGAACGCCCCGGCTGGATCATCCAGCCGAGGCGTTGTTCTTCACCTGACGATCAGCTGACGAAAGAGCCGGACTTCGCCGCGGTGAGGAAGGTCTCCCACCCTCCGCCACCGAACCTCAGCCTGGCACCGTCCGCGTTCTTGCTGTCGCGGACGGCCGCACCGGACCCGACGAGCGCGATCTCCACGCAGTCGGGTCCGCTGGCGGACGAACGGCTGCTCTTACGCCAACGCAAGCTTTCCACTCTGTGCTCACTCCCGGTCTCGTTCACGCGAGAGTGCGAGCGACTTCGGTGATCAGGGATGCAGATCCCGCCGGGGGAAGGGCGGTTCTCACCAGACGCTCGAACACCTCGGCGTACCAACTGACGTCACCCGGCTGCTCCAGGTAGACGCCGCTTCTCGTGCTCTCGATGTACACCACGTCGGAGTCGAGCTGCCCGGGGAAGCTCAGGATGACGAACGGGCCGTCCATCGCGGAGTACCCACCGGCGTCGAACGGCACGACCTGCACCGTGACGTTCGGCAACGAACCGACCTGGAGAAGACGCGCCATCTGCACACGCATCACCTCGATGCCGCCGACGAGCCTGCGCAGGGCCGCCTCGTCGATCACGACGTGCAGGCGCAACGGGTCGTCCTCGTTCAGCAAGGCCTGCCGCGCCTTGCGCAACCGGACTCGCCGGTCGATCTCCGCGGTGCTCGCCTCCGGCAGCACCTGGGAGATCAACGACCTCGTGTACGCCTCGCACTGCAGCAGTCCGGGGATCATCAGTCCCTGGTAGGTCCTGATCGAGTCCGCGTCGGCCTCGTACCCCACGTAGCGACCGGGCACGATGTCGCCGTACTCGTCCCACCACCCCTTGCGGCGGGCCTCCCTGGCCAGCTGGACCAGTTCGTCGAGGGTGGCGGAGTCCGCACCGTAGGCGGCGAGCATGTCCCGCACGTCCCGCGGGCTCACCCCCACACGCCCGGTCTCGATGCGGCTGATCTTGGAAGCCGAGCACTCCAGGCGCTCGCCGACCTCCTCGATCGTCAGCTCGGCCGCTTCGCGCAGTCGCCGGAGCTCGCTCACGAGCCGGCGCTTGCGCACGGTCGGGCTGCTACCCCGCATGACGCCTCCTAGGTGGCATCCACACCTCCTGGTCACTCCCAGTTTGAAAGCAAAGGAGCTACCCGCAAAGGGACGTCATCCATTCGTGTAGTGCAACTTGCAGTTCTCATGAGGAGAGGGACAGTCTGCATGGGTTGCTCACGCGAAGGACTGGAGCTCTGAGCCTGATGGCCGTCACGGTGTTCAGCCAACTGGACAAGTCGCTGCACTCCCACCTGGCCACGCTCACCGATCTGGCCCAGCGCGGCGACGACCAGACCGCACTCGCGCTCGCCAGGGTTGAGCTGCCGAAGGTGGTCGCGGTCGTCAGGGCGTTGCTGGACGAGCACCAGCCCGACGAGCACGGCCGGTGCGCGACCTGCAGGCGTGGCTGGCTCTCCCGCCGCATGCCCGCACCGTGCCGTGCCTACCTCTCCGCGCAGCTGGTGCTGACCGTGGTGAGCCAGGAGACTTCGCACGGCAAGCACCTTCGCTCGGTGGGCTGAACTCGAAACTCGATAGTTCTTCGGAACTGTCACGACCTGGGCCGGCTCCGCACCCCCCGACCGGAGCCGGCCCTTCTACATCACCTCGCGTGACCACCCAGCCGAAGATCAACACGGTTGGCTGAAAAATCTGTCACGGCACGGGTTCCGCAGTCATCATGGTGACGACGCGGCCTGTTCTCGACCCTCGATGCCTGTGCCGACACGGAGGTGTTCCCGTGCCGACCCCGCATGACCGCGCCGACGCGCTCGAAGCCGTCCGGCCTCGCCGGATGCTGCCCTTAGAGCGCCTCTAGAGCGCACAGCCAGGCCCACACTCCCCCTCCCCGCCCTGCGCCCCTCGGCGCCCAGGGCCATGCCGCCGTTCCAGGAAGGGAACTTCTGCCGTGAACCACCTCCCGAGGTCCAACGCCGGTGAGCACACCCCGCACGGTCCACCGGTGATCCTCAGGCACGACCTGCCCGCGAGCTTCGTGCTGTTCCTCATCTCCATCCCGCTGTCGCTCGGCATCGCGCACGCGACCGGCGCGCCGCTGATGGCCGGCATCATCTCCGCGGTCGTCGGCGGCGTGGTCGTGGGCGCGCTCAGCGGTGCGCCGTTGCAGATCAGCGGACCGGGGACCGGGCTCGTGGTGATCGTGGCCGGTCTGGTCGCGCAGTTCGGGTGGGCGGCCACCGCGGCGATCACGCTGGCGGCGGGCGTGCTGCAGATCGCGCTGGGGCTCACCGGGATCAGCAGGCTGGTGATGTCGCTGTCCCCCGCCGTCGTGCACGGCATGCTCGCCGGCATCGGCGTCTCCATCGCCGTCGGGCAGCTCGTGGTGGTGCTGGGCGGCACGGCGGCGCCGACCGTGCCCGAGAACGTCGCGCTCCTGCCGGGAGAGCTGGCGGCGTTGCAGCCGGGACCCGTGGTGGCGGGAGCGGTGGCGATCGCTGTTCTGCTGCTGTGGCCCCGTGTTCCGCGCGTCTCGGTGGTGCCCGCGCCGCTCGTCGCGGTGGCCGTGGCGACCGGGCTGGCGTTCGTGCTGCGCCTCGACGTCGCCAAGGTCGACCTGCCGGACAGCCACGCGCTCGTGTTCCCCGAGATGCCGCAGGGCAGTGCTCTCACCGTGGCCACGGCCGTCGTCACCGTCGCGCTGGTGGCGAGCATGGAGTCGCTGCTGTCGGCCGTCGCCACGGACAAGCTCCACGACGGACCGCGCGCCCGGCTCGACAGGGAACTCATGGCGCAGGGCACCGGCAACGTGCTCGCGGGCGCTCTGGGCGGGTTCCCGATCAGCGGTGGTCTTGCGCGCAGCTCCACGAACGTCGCGGCGGGCGCCAAGACCCGGTACGCCGCCGTCCTCCAGGGTGTGTGGATCGCGGTGGCGGTGCTGGCGCTGGCCCCCGCCCTGGAGCTGGTCCCGCTGTCGGCGCTGGCGGGCGTGCTGTTCGTCGTCGGGCTCAAGCTGGTGTCGATCGCACGGATGCGAACCCTGGTGCGGCACAGGGAGTTCCTGGTCTACGCGGCGACCGCGCTCGGTGTCGTCCTCTTCGGACTGCTCGAGGGCGTGGTCGTCGGGCTCGTGATCGCGCTCCTGCGTGCGCTGTACCGGTTGACGCACTGCACGGTGCGCGTCGAGGGCAACCGGGTGTGCGTGCAGGGATCGTTGGTGTTCCTCGGGATCGGCCGACTGGTGCGCGAGCTGCGGAGGATGCCGGTGGGCCAGACCGTGGTGCTGGAGCTGCACATCGACTACCTCGACCACGCGTCGTACGAGGCGATCAACGACTGGCGGGAGACCTACGAGCGGATGGGCGGCCGCGTGCAGGTCGACGAGGTGCACGACACCTGGTACGACCAGGCGGACCAGGGGAACCCGGGACGCCGCAAGACGTTGCCCGGCCCGCTGCCGCGCTGGTTCGCGCCGTGGTCGCACTGGCAGGGCACGCCCGGCGGGGTGACGCTGCCCGCGCAACGGTCGTCCGG
The DNA here is from genome assembly GCA_030146905.1 of Lentzea sp. The sequence goes on from JASLAV010000148.1 coordinate 14,555, forward strand.
TGAGCAGCTCCCGGCCGAGAGCGACCCGATGCTGCGCGGCATGCACGAGTTCGAACGCCGGTCGGCGCCGCTGGTGCGGCCGTTCCTGCACGAGCTGGCGATGCGCGGACAGCGCCCGCGGCAGCTGTTCATCACCTGCGCCGACTCTCGCGTGGTGCCGAACCTGATCACCACGTCCGGGCCGGGCGACCTGTTCTGCGTGCGCAACATCGGCAACCTGGTGCCCATGTCGTCCGCCGGGGACAGGTCGGTCGGTGCGGCGATCGAGTACGCCGTGCAGATCCTGAACGTCAGCACGATCGTCGTGTGCGGACACTCGGACTGCGGTGCGATGAAGGCGCTCGTGAAGGGTTCCGCCGCACGCGGCTCTCACCTGCACTCGTGGCTGCGCAACGCCGAGCCGTCGCTGATCCGGTTCCACGCGCCCACGTCGTCCGGCTGCGAGAACCTGCCGGTGGCCGATCGCCTCGCCGTCGCGAACGTCGCGCAGCAGCTCGACAACCTGCTCGGCTACCAGTGCGTGCGGGAGGCGATCACCGCGGGCACGCTGACGTTGAAGGGCTTGTACTTCGACATCTCGAACGCCCGCGTGTACCTGGTGGACCCCGACCGCAACGGGCTGGAGCCCGTGCCGTCACCGGCCTAGAAGAGCACCGGAGCCGCCCCGGTGTTCCGGGGCGGCTCCGGCTCTTGTCCTGCTTCCTAGTAGCGTGTCGCTGCTAGCAGGTGCCGATCCAGGAGCACTCCACGTCGAAGCGCTCCTGCGCCGGAACCGTGACGCGTTCCTGTGCCGGAACCTTGCGCTGCTGCGGCACCGTCTGGACCTCCGGCGTGGCCGGCTGGGCCCCGCCGTCGGAGGCGAGGCGCACGGCGACCCTGTCCTCGATGGTCTTCGGGCTGTTGAACAGCAGCACGTTGTTCTGCACCAGCGAGAACACGAGGTCCCGTCCCGCCTGCGTCCGCACGTAGCCGGACAGGGCCGAAACG
>JASLAV010000170.1 GCA_030146905.1 Lentzea sp.
CCACTGAGCAGGCAGAACTCGTTGCCCTCCGGGTCCGCGAGCACGTGCCAGCTCACGTCGCCCTGGGCGATGTCGACGTGCGTGGCGCCGAGCCCCAGCAGGCGTTCCAGTTCCTCGTCCTGCCCGCGGTCGGTGGCGGTCACGTCGATGTGCAGGCGGAGCTTCTGCAGCTTGCGGTCGGGGTTGCGCAGGAACAGCAGAGTCATGCGCTTGTCCGGCGGCCCGATCTCCACCCAGTCGTCGTCACGACCGAGCACCTCGTAGCCCAGAACCTCTCCCCAGAAGGCGGCAAGGCGTTCGGGATCGGTGCAGTCCAGTACCAGTTCGGTCATTCGTGCTGCCACGCGTGTGACGGTAGCCGCATCTCCGTTCCGTTTCCCGCCGACAGTGCCACTCTGGAGCTCGGCAACCGTGCACGAGCGCCCGGGGACCCGCGGACGCGGGCCTCGAGGAAAGGACCGGTCGACGATGACCACTGCCGAAGTTTCCGCGCCCTACGGCTCCGGAGCGGGCCAGAAGCCCCCCGCCAGGCGCGTCCGCGTCCACCACCTCCGCGAGATGAAGGAACGTGGCGAGCCGTGGCCCATGCTCACCGCGTACGACATGTACACCGCCGAGATCTTCGACGAGGCGGGCATCCCCGTTCTCCTCGTCGGTGACTCCGCCTCGAACAACGTCTACGGCCACGAGACCTCGCTGCCGGTGACCGTCGACGAGCTCGTCCCGCTCGTGCGTGCCGTGACGCGGTCGACGCGCCGCTCCCTCGTCGTCGCCGACCTGCCCTTCGGCTCCTACCAGGTATCGGTCGAGCAGGCCGTCGCGACGGCCGTCCGGTTCATGAAGGAAGGCCAGGCGCACGCCGTCAAGCTGGAGGGTGGCGCCTACTTCGCGCCGCACATCCGCGCGATCACCGCCGCGGGCATCCCGGTCATGGCGCACATCGGCTTCACCCCGCAGTCCGAGCACCAGCTCGGCGGCTACCGCGTGCAGGGACGCCACGAGAACCACGACGTCGTGCTGCAGGACGCGCTGGCGGTGCAGGAGGCGGGCGCGTTCGCGGTCGTGCTGGAGATGGTGACCGCCGAGGTCGCCAAGCAGATCACGCACGACCTGGTCATCCCGACCGTGGGCATCGGCGCCGGTCCGGACACCGACGCCCAGGTGCTGGTGTGGCAGGACATGATGGGCCTGCGCCGCGGCAAGGGCCCGCGCTTCGTCAAGCGCTACGCCAACCTCGCCGAGATCATGCTCGGCGCGGCCACCGAGTTCGCCAACGAGGTGCGCGGCCAGCAGTTCCCCGGCCCCGAGCACACCTTCCACTGATCGGCGCGCGTCACCGGCGGGGCCCGGACCTCCCCGGTCCGGGCCCCGCCGTCGCACTACTCCGGAACGCTCTGCGTTTCGCGGTTCGCCACGTCGGAGAGCGCGTCGCGGACCTGCTCCGGGGTCATGCCCCGCGGCATGTGCGCCGCGACCGCGGCGGCGAAGGCCTCGACGTCGCCGCCGGCGGGGATGGCGCGTACCGCGGCGAGGATCTTCGCCTCGTCGTCGGTCAGTGCGCCAGCCACGGCGTCGACCTTGGCCTCGATGCGCCGCAGGTCCTGGCCGTACCAGAAGAACACCTGCTCAGCGGGGTACCACTTGCCGTCCTGTCCGAGGATGTTCACGGGTAGTTCCTCCTTGTTCCGCGCGTGGTCGAGGATGCGGCCGACGTTCAGGCCGCCCGGATCCCAGTGGTCGTCACCGGGGACGTGCTGGTGGCCGAGGAAGCCGGAGAACGAGTCGAGCTCGCCCTGGGTGAGCCGCAACGGGCTCGCCGAGGACGCCAGCGGGTACGGCATCTCGCCGTCGCGGCGGAAGCCCTTCCACACCACGACGTACGGCACGCCGCCGTACTCGTGCAGCGGACGGGCGAGCTCCTCGCCGAGCCATCTCAGGACGTCGTCGGACCACAGGTGGGTCTGCGACGCGAACCCGACGATCTCGACCTGGAAGCAGCGCGAGTCGTCGGCGTCGCCGTTCCACAGCGCGTAACCGCCGCGGTTGAGGGGGATGTGCTGGACCTTGCGTCTGCGCACCGGGTCCACGATCAGCTGCGGCGGGTACGCGCGATAGGCCTGCACCGCGCCGTCGATGCTGCTGCCCTCGGTGGTGTGCAGCAACGCCTTGGGGTCGTCGAACTCGTCGTAGGGCAGGCCTGGCACGCCGGGCAGTTCCCAGCGTTCGAATCCCGGCAGCCACAGGTCAGGCATGGGTCATGCCTCCGGAAAGGGGGTGGGGGAGGTTGCTGGTCCTGCGCTCGCGCGAGCGCTCCGGCGATCTCCCGGGCACGCGGGCTCAGCGCCGGCCGGACACCACAGCGAAGGGGGACGTGCGCGACGAGGCAGCCGTCATCGCAACAGGCGGCACGGCCGTCACTGCGATCGATGTGGGGGCGCCGGTCACCGCAAGGGAATGCTTCGACACCTGCGGAGACTGAACGGACGCCGACCTCGGCGAGCACCACGCGGTCCACGACCGCGGCTGTGTGTTGATCAGCGCTGTGTTGTTCGACGCGGCGCACCAGTTCCCGCGCCGCGGACATACCTGTTCCCGCCGAACAGCCTACACCGCGGGTGGCCGGTCGGAGCAGATGATCTTGAAGCGGTGTCGCGGGCTCAGCGGGTCCAGACCTCCGGGTCGGGGCCTGCCGGCACGATCCCGGTCGGGTTGATCTGGTGGTGCGTCACGTAGTAGTGGCGCTTGATGTGGTCCCAGTTCACGGTGTCGCCGAACTGCGCGTACAGCCGTTTCGCGTACGCCCACAGGTTCGGCATCTCGGTCAGCTTGGAGCGGTTGCACTTGAAGTGACCGTGGTAGACGGCGTCGAACCGCACGAGCGTGGTCCACAGGCGGATGTCGGCCTCGGTGAGTTGGCCTCCCACCAGGTAATCAGCCGTGCCGAGGTGGGCCTCGACGCGGTCGAGCTCGGCGAAGAGGTTCGCGTACGCCTCCTCGTAGGCCTCCTGCGACGTGGCGAAACCGGCCTTGTAGACGCCGTTGTTGACGTGCCGGAAGATCGGCTCGATCCAGGCGTCGATCTCGTCGCGCAGGTGTGCCGGGTAGAGGGTGCTCTCCGGCCGCCACTTCAGGCTGAAGTCCAGAGTGATCTGCGGGTAGTCGTTCGTGACGACCTCGCCCGTCGTGGTGTCGACGAGCGCCGGGACGGTGACGCGTCCCTCGTAGTGCCCGTCGGCCTTGTCGTAGGCCTGCCGGAGGAAGTCGATGCCGAGCACCGGGTCGGTCTCGGGGAAGCGCCAGCCCCGTTCGTCGCGGATCGGGTCGACGACCGCGAGCGAGATGTCGTCCTCCAGCCGCAGCAGCTTGCGGACGATGACCGCGCGGTGCGCCCACGGGCAGGCGAGGCTGACCACGAGCCGGTAGCGGCCGGGCTCGGGCTCCGGACGTGCGGTGAAGCGGTTGGCCTGCCGGACGAACGCTCCGGTGGCCGACGTCTCCTTCGTGAACTGGGCCATGTGTCCGACGATAGGCCCATGTACCCGGAGATCGAGCCCCACGCGTCAGGACATCTGGACACCGGTGACGGCAACCTCGTGTACTGGGAGGAGTGCGGCAACCCCGACGGCAAGCCCGTCGTCTTCCTGCACGGCGGCCCCGGCGGCGGCAGCTCGCCGTCGCACCGCCGGCTGTTCGACCCGTCCGCCTACCGGATCGTCCTGTTCGACCAGCGGGGCTGCGGGCGTTCGCTGCCGCACGCCTCCACGACGGGCGACCTGTCGCTGAACACGACCTGGCACCTCGTCGCCGACATCGAGCTGCTGCGGGAGTCGCTCGGCATCTCGCGCTGGCAGGTCTTCGGCGGCTCCTGGGGCTCGACGCTGGCGCTGGCGTACGCGGAGAAGCACCCGGACCGCGTGACCGAACTGGTGCTGCGCGGCATCTTCACGCTGCGGAAGTCCGAAGTGGACTGGTACTACCGCGGTGGCGCGGCGAACCTGTTCCCCGACCTGTGGGAGAAGTTCACGGCGCCGCTCGAAGGGCTGTCGGGAGATCCCGTCGAGCTGTACGCGAAGCTGCTGGCCGACCCGGATCCGGAGGTGCACGGACCGGCCGCGGTCGCGTGGAGCACCTGGGAGGGCGCGACGGTGACGCTGCTGCCCCGGCCGGAGCTGGTGGCGGAGTTCGCCGTGCCGGAGTACGCGCTGGCGTTCGCCCGGATCGAGAACCACTACTTCGTCAACAACGGGTGGCTCGAAGAGGGACAGCTGCTGCGCGACGCCGTGCGGCTCAAGGACATCCCCGGCGTGATCGTGCAGGGGCGGTACGACATCGCCACGCCCGCGGCGTCCGCCTGGGACCTCCACAAGGCGTGGCCGGAGGCCGAGCTGGTGCTGGTGCCGGACGCCGGGCACGCCTACGACGAGCCCGGCGTCCTGTCCGCGCTGCTGGCGGCGACGGACCGGTTCCGCGACTAGCGACCGGCGGCTAGCGCAGGCCGACCCACTTGGCGCTGGCCGTGGTGCAGGCGGCGACCGTCACCGTGGCGGTGAGGCACTTGCCGGTGCCGACGTTGCGGAACTGGAAGGCGGACCCCACCGGCACCCGGCGCCAGCGCTGGGCGGCGCTGCTGCCGCACGCCTGGCCCAGCACGTCACCGGCGGAGGTGGCGCCCAGGCACTCGCCGGTGGCCATGTTGTGCGGCCAGTCGACTCCGGCGCTGATCGGGACGATCCAGCGCTGCGCGTCGGAGAGCTCGTCGCAGGTCCTCAGCACGACGTTGGTGCCGGTGTCCGCGAGGCAGCGCGCGGTGCCGGCGAGCTGGTAGACGACCACTGGCTCGGCGTGGGCAGGTACGGCGGTGAGAGCGGTGGCGGCTGCGGCTGTCGCGATGATCGCGGCTAGTTTCCCCATGGGCGAGGATCCTGGCAGCGCGGCGGGGTCGGGCGAATCCACCTGGGGTTGGTCAACCCTGGCCGTAGTCGAGCGCCCGCGCGAGGCTGTCCCGCGCTTCGACCAGCGACGGGCCGTACCAGGTCAGGTGCCTGCCGTTGACCAGCGCGTACGGCAGGCCGGGGAAGCTCTCCGGGCCGTCATCGTGGGTGAACGCGTACGGCTCGTCCGGCAGGACCACGAGACCGGGGCGCCGGTCGTTCAGCTCCTGCAGGCTCGGCCGGGGGTAACGCTCCTCGTCGGAGGCGTAGACGTTCTCGATCCCCAGGCGCCGCAACACGTCGGTGGCGAAGGTGTCCCGCCCGACGACCACCCACGGGCGGCGCCACACCGGGACCACCGCGGTGAGCGTCACCGGTTTCGCGTCCCGC
>JASLAV010000208.1 GCA_030146905.1 Lentzea sp.
CCGGCACCCGACGTCACGTCGCTGGCCGAGGTGATCGCCCAGGTCTCCGAGACGATCTCGGCCAGGCCGGACCTCGCCGAGATCGAGCTGAACCCCGTGCGAGTCGGGCCTGACGGCGTGCTGGCCGTCGACGCGCTGGTCGTCCTGGCGAGCGAATCTGTGAAAGACGCGGATGGTCAACGCGTGGCATGACCGCACCCTCGCTCGGTAGGTTCTCCCGCAGCGACGTGAGGAGGCCGCATGCTGGCTGTGGTGGCACTGCTGGCCTCGCTCGTCCCACCTCCAGGGCCGGTCACCGTCGACGTGGTGAGCGTCAGCGGTGACGGTTGCCCGGCCGGCACCACCAGCGTCGCCATGTCGCCGGACAACGAGGCGTTCACCGTCACCTACAGCGACTTCCTGGTGCAGAGCGGCAAGAAGAGCTGCACGATCGAGCTCCGGATCAACCACGCCGAGGGGTACACGTACGGCATCGCCGCCACGGACTACCGCGGGTTCGCGCACCTGACCGACAAGACGAAAGGTGTCGTGCGCAACGACTACCACTTCCCGGGTTTTCCGACGCGGCACAGCATGCACACGTATCAGGGGCCGATGAGCGACAACTGGTACGTCACCGACACGCCCGGCACGGTGTCGCACGGGCCGTGCAAGGACCGCAAGCCGTTGACCGTCGAGACCGAGCTCAAGGTCACCGGCAAGGGCAGTTTCATGACCATGGACTCGACCGACTCAAGTGTGAGCACGACGTTCCGGCTGGCGTGGAAGAGGTGCTCGGAATAACGAGCGCGCGTCTGGCGTTCTCTGCTACAGTCGGTTCACGACGGCGGTGCGCCGCTGAGCGCGCGTAAGTTCCGGCCAGCTGCTGGATGATCTCCGCTCCGCAGCGACGACCCCCAGCATCTGACGCTGGTGGACCCGTGCGCGATGCCCTCCCAAGAGCACCGCGAAGCGCTCTCCTCCTCCACGCGAACAGCAACCGCGTGTGGAGTCGATGAAGCGCGTCTCCACAAACCTTCCTGAAAGGACAGGCCCGATGCACATCGGTGTACTCGACGTACGCAACAACAAGGCATTCCTGCTCGACGGGCCGCTGGTGTCGTCGAGCCTGGTGCGGCAGTACGACCTGCGCCGCGGCGACCAGATCAGCGGGGAGGCGCACGACGGCAAGCTCGTCAGCGTCGACACCGTCAACGGGCGCAGGCCTCACAAGCGGCCCAGGTTCGACGACCTGACACCGCTCTACCCCAACCGGCGGCTGCGGCTGGAGCACGACCCCGACGAGCTCACCAGCCGCACTGTCGACCTGGTCATGCCCGTCGGCAAGGGGCAGCGGGCTCTCATCGTGGCGCCGCCCAAGGCCGGCAAGACCATCGTGCTGCAGCAGATCGCCCACGCGATCGCCAAGAACGACCCCGACGTCCACCTCATCGTCGCCCTCGTCGGCGAACGGCCGGAGGAGGTGACGGACATGCGCGCCACGGTTCCCGGTGAGATGTTCGCCTCGACCTTCGACGAGCACCCCAGGGACCACATCGCCGTCGCGGAGCTGGCGGTGGAACGGGCGAAGCGGCTCGTCGAGGACGGGCGGGACGTCGTGATCCTGCTCGACTCGCTCACGCGGCTCGGTCGCGCCTACAACCTCGCCGCGCCCAACGGTGGCCGCATCCTCAGCGGCGGCATCGACGCCGGAGCGCTCACGCCGCCCAAGAAGTTCCTCGGCGCCGCGCGCAACATCGAGGACGGCGGCAGTCTCACGATCTTCGCCACCGCGCTGGTCGAGACCGGGTCGACGGGCGACACGGTGATCTTCGAGGAGCTCAAGAGCACCGGCAACGCCGAGCTGAAGCTCGACCGCAGGGCGGCGCAGAAGAGGATCTTCCCCGCGATCGACCTCCACCAGTCCGGCACGCGCAAGGCGGAGCTGCTGGTGTCACCTCAGGAGCTCGCCGTCACGAACGCGATGCGCCGAGCCATGGCCGACCGCGAGATCGACGTCCTGCTCGACGGGATGCGCAAGACGCAGAGCAACGCCGAGTTCCTCACGCAGATGTCGCGCTGAGCGGATCTGTAGATTCAGGCCGGTGAGTTTCCTCGAGGTCACGTGGACCGACCCGGCGACGCAGGCGCGTGGCTACCTCGTCATCGACCGGCTCGTGCGCGGGGTCAGCAGCGGTGGCTTGAGGATGCGCGCGGGCTGCACGCTCGACGAGGTGCGCGGGCTGGCCCAGGGGATGACCGCCAAGGAGGCGCTCAACTACGACCCCGACGCGCGGTACGTTCCGCTCGGGGGCGCCAAGGGCGGGATCGACTTCGACCCCTACGACCCCGGGGCGCCAGAGGTCCTCACGGCCTACCTGTACGCGATGTCGCCTTACATCGAACGGTTCTGGACGATGGGGGAGGACCTCGGACTGCGGCAGTCCACCATCGACGAAGCCATCGAGAAGATCGGGCTGCAGTCGTCCATCCAGGCCGTGTACCCGCTTCTGGACGATGAACACAAGGCCCGCCAACGCCTCGCGGACGCCTTCGGGGTCACTGTGGACGGTGTCGGCCTGGACGAGCTGGTCGGCGGCTACGGTGTCGCGCAGGCGGCGTTGATCGGCATCGAGCACCTCGGGTTGGAGAACCCCACCGCTTTCGTGCAGGGCTTCGGCTCGATGGGTGGCGCCACCGCACGTTATCTCGTGAAGAACGGCGTCAAGGTCGTAGGACTCGCGGACGTCCACGGTGTTGTCGCCAACCCCGGCGGACTCGACGTGGAAAACCTTCTGCTGTCACGGGATCCGCACGGCGGCATCGACAGGACCGAGCTCCGCGCGCAGGACGTGCGGCTCGACGGTGACCGGTGGCTCGACGTCGAGGCGGACGTGCTGGTTCCCGCCGCCACCAGCTACGCGATCGATGAGGGCAACGCCCACAGGGTCAGGGCGAAGCTGATCGTCGAGGCGGCCAACATGCCGGTGACGGCCGAGGCGGAAGCCGGCATCGCCGCGCTGGTCATCCCGGACGTCGTCGCGAACTCCGCCACGAACTCCTGGTGGTGGTGGACGTTGTTCGGCGACATCGAGGCCACGGCCGAGTCGGCGTTCGACAAGATCGGCACGAACATGCGCCGCCTCACCGAGCAGG
>JASLAV010000219.1 GCA_030146905.1 Lentzea sp.
GGCCCCGGCATGCAGGAGATGCTGCACCCCACGGCGTTCCTCAAGGGCTCCGGCCTCGGCAAGAAGTGCGCGCTGATCACCGACGGCCGCTTCTCCGGCGGTTCGTCCGGCCTGTCGATCGGCCACATCTCACCGGAGGCGGCGGGCGGCGGCACGATCGGCCTGGTCGAGAACGGCGACAGGATCCTGATCGACGTGCACGAGCGCCGCCTCGAACTGCTGGTGGACGACGAGGTGCTGGCCGAGCGCCGCGCCAAGATGGAAGCGTCGGAACGGCCCTGGCAGCCGGTCGACCGCATCCGTCCCGTCACGGGTGCGCTACGGGCCTACGCGCGCATGGCCACGGACGCGTCCACGGGCGCGGTGCGCGACCCAAGCCGTTAAAGGACCGCCGAGAGCGCCACGCAGGCGCCGAACACGACCCAGCCCGTCAGCGGTCCGCTGACGGGCTGGTCCGTTTTCTTGACCATGACGCCGGCGACCACCAGGCCCGCGAGCAGGCCGAGCGGCGGCAGCAGGGACTTCGCGGTCAGGCCGAACGGGAACGCCAGCAGGTAGACGACCGGTATCCCGATCACCAGCAGTGCCAGCTGGAGCAGCGCGCCCGTCAGTCGAGAAGTCACGGGTGAGTGTCTACCGGAAGACGAAGAACGTGACCGCCGCGCCGCCCGCTCCGAGCACCAGCGCGATGAAACCGGCAGCCAGCGGGTGGCGGAACCAGCTGCGGTTGTAGTCCAGCGCGGCCCGGCCGGGACCGGCGAACAGCGCCGCGAACGCCATGCCCGCGAGTGCGAGCTCCAGTTCGACGCCGTTGGGGCCGAAGAAACCGCCCTTGTACTGCAGCGCGATGACGTTGGCCATCACCGCGAGCAGGCCCGCCGCCGCCAGCGGCGTGAAGAGGCCGAGCACGAGCAGGGCGCCGCCGGCCAGCTCCGTGACGCCGGTGACCCAGGCGAGCACGACGGACTCGCGGTAGCCCATCTTCTCCAGCGACTGCGCGAAGCCGTTGATGCCGGGGCCGCCGAAGAGGCCGAAGACCTTCTGCAGGCCGTGCAGCACGAAGATGCCGCCCAGCACCGCGCGCAGGCCCAGCAGGCCGATGTCGGGGCCCGCGGTCCAGCCGAACTTCTTGCGCTCGTCGTCGAACGGGTCGTCCCCGTACGCCGGCGAGTCCTCAGTGGACTTCTCCAGCGGCGTGTAGCCCGTGTTGTCGAACGCCTTCGTCGACGAGTCGTACGGCTGGGTCGTGGTGTCGCCGACTCGGCTCGTGCCGTCGTCGAAGTGGTGCACTCCTCCTCCGCTGCTCGAGTAGAACGAGTCGTCGGAGAAAGCGCTCGAGGTGCTCGAGCCTTTGTCGTGAGTAGCCACGCCCGCACGCTAGTGACGCCGCGTGCGGGCGCGCGAGAGCCGAACGGCAGCCCAGTTTCACCCGGACGGGCTAATAAGTCCCGCTGACCAGATTGCGGGGCCGCTCCCCCGCGACGTACCGGGCCACCTCGGACGCGACGACCGCGTAGGCGCGTTGCGTGTGCCCCGTGCAGCTGCCCGCCACGTGCGGGGTGAGCAGCAGGCCCGGCGCGGTCCACAGTGGATGGTTCTCGGGCAGCGGTTCGGGATCGGTCACGTCGAGGGCGGCGCGCAGCCGTCCGGAGGTGAGCTCCGCGAGCAGCGCCTCGGTGTCCACAACGGGGCCGCGAGCGCCGTTGACCAGGATCGCGCCGTCCTTCATCGCGGCCAGGAACTCGGCGTCGACCAGGTGCCTGGTCTCCTCCGTCATCGGCGTGAAGATCACCACGGCGTCGAACTCCGGCAGCAGCGACGGCAGCTCGTCCACTCCGTGCACGCCGTCGCGGGCGGTGCGGCCGACCAGCGTCGCGGTGGCGTCGAACGGTTCCAGGCGCCGCTTGAGCTGCTCGCCGAGGTCGCCGGCGCCGACGATCAGGACCTTCTTGTCCTGCAACGTGTCGGTCAGGTGGTAGTCCCAGCGGCCTTCGGCGCGGGCGCGCTCGAAGACGAGGAACTCCCGGTACATCGCGAGCAAAGCGCCGATGGCCCACTCAGCGGTGCTGCCGCCGTGCGCGCCGCGGCACGTGGAGAGCAGCACCCCTTCGGGCACGCGGCCGATGAAGTTCTCCGCGCCAGCGCTCAGCAGCTGCACGAGCTTGAGGTTCGGCAGCTGCGCGAACACGTCGCGCGGATCGGTACCTGCGAGGAACTTCGGCACCAGGACCTCGGCGTCCATCCCCTCGGACGGCAACGGTCGGCCGGGCGTGTAGCGGACCGGCCGGACACCGTCCACCTGAGACAGCGCCTGAACTCCGAAGTCATCTGGCACGAGCACGGTGAGCGTCACGAGTGCAAAGTACGTCAGAATGGCGGGCATGCGGGAGCACGACGTCACCTCCTGGGACGGCACCGAGATCCGAACGTGGCGGGTGGAGGGCGAGGGCGCACCCGTGCTGCTGTGCCCAGGCGTGGGGTCCGGGCCGGAGTCGTGGCCGTCGCTGGCCGGCCGAGGTGGTCTGCTCAGCTGGTACATGCGCGGCACGATGGGCTCCGGCAGGCCCGTCGACGAGCGCAACATCTCGCTGGACGACCACGTGTCGGACGCGATCGCGGTGCTGGACGACGCGGGCGTCGAGCGGTGCGTCGTCATGGGCTGGTCGATGGGCGTCACGATCGCGGCCGAGCTGGCGTTGCGGCATCCGGAACGGGTGGCGGGCCTGCTGCTCGTCGCGGGTGCGCCGGGTGACTCGTTCGACGCGATGCTGCCGCTGGTCCCGAGGAGCATCCGCAGGTTCGTCGGGCTGACCGGCACGAAGCTGCTCCAGCAGGCCGGTCCCGTGCTCGACGAGGTGCTGCACCGCGTCCCCGTCACCGACGCCACGACGTTCCTGCTGCGGCACAGCGGCGTGATCAAGCCGACCAGCGACCCCCAGGCCGTGACGCGCGCCGTGAGCCGGTTCCTGCGGCACGACTGGCGCTGGTACTTCACGCTGGCGCTCGCACTGGGCGCGACGCCGCGCCAGGACCTCAGCTCGATCGTGTGTCCCGTCACACTGCTGGCGGGTCGTGACGACGTGCTGACGACGACGGAGAGCATGTCCGGTGCCGTCAGCGCGCTGCCCCAGGCACGGCTGCGGGTGCTGCCGTGCAGCCACTACCTGCCGCTGGAGGCACCGGAGGACGTCGCGGCGGAGCTCGACCTGCTGCTCGACCGGGTGAGGACCGTCGACTTCGCCACGGCCGAGGCGTTCACTTCGGGTTCACGGTCGCGCACCTAGCCTGGGAGTCGTGGTTCGTTCCATCGCGTTGCTGACCGCCGCCTGCCTGCTGGCAGGCGGCTGTGCGAGCTTTCCCGACGAGCCGGCGCCGACGCAGTGGAGCGCGCAACCACAGCTGACCCCGCAGGCGGGCCCGAAGCCGGAGCTGCCGGGTGAGTTCCGGCCCGCTCCCGGCGAGCAGGGCCGCGGCCAGCCGCCGCAGAGCGTGCCGCCGCCGCAGGGCTGCAAGGACTTCAACCCGGCCGTGATCGCCACGTGCCTGAGCACCGTCACGGGGGTCGCGCCGATCGGCGCGGACGCCCAGGGCGGGGTCTCCGCCTACGCCACCGAACGCGGCGGGCGCCTGGTCAAGGTCACCAAGGACGTCGACCCGGTCGTGGTCGCGCAGATCGAGGCCGACGCGTCGACCGACGGCGGCCTGACCGGGCTCGCGCTGTCGGCGACGTTCGCCGAGGACCAGCTCGCCTACGTGTACGTGACGACCGCGACGGACAACAGGGTGCTGCGGATCGCGCCGGGCGACACGCCCAAGCCGATCCTCACCGGCATCCCGAAGGGCCCGACCGGCAACCGCGGTGTGCTGGCGAGCGACCGCAAGGGCGCGCTCCTCGTCGCGACCGGTGACGCGGGCAACCCCGCGCTGGCCGCCGACCCGAACTCGCTGGCGGGCAAGGTGCTGCGCATCGACGGCTCCGGCAAGCCGGCGCAGGGCAACCCGACCGCGGGATCCGCCGTCGTCTCGTCGGGGCTGACCCTGCCCGGTGGCCTGTGCGTGTCGGCGGACGCCCAGAAGATCTGGGTGACCGACTGGACCGCGAACGCCGACGTCGTCTACCGCGTCGTGCCGGGCAAGCTCGGCGAGGTCGCGTGGAACTGGCCGGACAAGCCGGGCGTGATGGGCTGCGCGTCGTACACGGACATGCTGACCGTGGCCACGTCCAAGACGCCGGGCCTGCAGTCGTTGTCGATGAACGAGACGGGCGCGTTCACCGGCAAGCCCGAGATCACGATGGCGGAGGACGGCTTCGGCAGGCTCGGTCCGGTGGAGATGCTGAACGAGTCGGCGTCGCTGGTCGGCACGGTCAACAAGGCCGCCGGTCAGCCCGTGTCGTCGGACGACAGGGTCGTCATCATCGTGCGCCCGAACAACGGCGGCGGCACGAAGGACTAAGCCCTGGGGCCGAGGGCGAACGCCTCTCCCCCGTCACGCCACCACCGCGCGTAGACCTCGCTCTCCTCGACCAGCCTCAGGTACCCGGCGGCGACCTGCTCGCACAGGTCGTCGATCTCCCCGGCGACCTGCGCGTCGGCCCGCCAGGCCAGCACGACCTCCCTGACCAGCGGGTTTCCCGTGACGGGCAGCCGCGCGACGCCGGGCGGGGTGCCGCCGACCGGGTACAGCGGGCACACCGCGCCCGCCTCCCTGATCAACGTCAGCGCAACGTGCGCCTCGCTGCTGAAGTGCGCGATCCGCTGCTCGAACCCGGCTGCCGCGCACTCGCGGGCGAAGTGGGCGTTCATGCCGCTGTCGTCCGGCTCCGGCATGACCCACCTGTCCCCGGCGAGCGCACCGAGCGGGATCTCGGGTTCGCGGGCGTGCGGGTGGTGGCCCGGCACCGCGACGAACAGCGGCTCGCGGGTGAGCAGGCGGTGCCCGACGTCCGGCGGGAGCGTGAGAGCGGTACCGGGAAAGCGGCGCAGAACGGCGATGTCGATTTCACCGGCCGCGAGCAACGCGGTGAGCGTTCCGGTCTCCTTGACAGTGCGGCTCGTGACGTTGTCCTTGAGCGCGCTCACGAGTAGTCCGAAGTGATAGGCGGGGATTCCCGCGAGCCTGGTAGGAGCGCTGGGACTTTGCGCGTTACGGCGCGTTACGCGTTCCAGTGTGACGAGCCGGGTGAGCATCGACCGCGCTTCCTGGACGAAATCCGCGCCATTCGGGGTGAGCTTCACGCCCTCGGTCGTGCGCAGGAACAACGCGCCGCCCAGGTGGTCCTCTATGCGCCTGAGCTGGGTTGTCACCGCAGGCTGGGTGAGGTGCAGGCGTGCCGCGGCCTTGCGCAGGCTGCCGCAGTCCGCGATCGCCACGACCAGTTCGAGATGCCGCACCTCCAGACGCATGCGGTCGATGTTATAGCCGAATGCAATAGCCCAACGCCCTCTGCGATCTCGCGCGATACGTTCCGGTATCGATACGTTCTCCAGGTGGCGGAATTGGTTGAGCGCGCCGTGCGCACCGATGCGGTGCTCTTTTCGGATCGCGCTGTGAAAACGTTCCTGGAGGCCGCGACCGCCGAATACTCGTTCATCACCGAGAACGAACCGAGACCGTGTTTCGCGGTGTTGCTCGGCTGGTTCGCCGGCACCGAGGCCGTGGTGTCGGAGGTCGCGTTCGGCCGCAACGCGCGCCTGACCGACCCGTCGGCGCGGGAGGAGTTCGCGGCGGCGATCGTGCCTCGGTTCGGCAGCGCGTACGAGAACCCGGTGCGGGCGTGGTGGCTCGATCCCACCGACCTGCTCACGATCACGCGAGCGGCTGACGCGCGGGGCCTCGACGTGCTCGGCTCGATCCACCTGCACCCGGACTGGCACCGGCTCGGTCCCGAGTGCGAGCGCGACCGGCCGTTGAGCGACAGCCCGACGCCGATGGACGAGTACGTGTTCCGCAACAGCGGATGGCCCGTGAACGTCGTCTGCTACCTCGAACGCCGTCACGGCGGCCTCTACTACTCGCTCGCCGCGTGGGACTCCGAGTGCCTGCGCCTGCCGTTGAGGACGAACCACTCATGACAGAACAGATCTACTCGTTGTGGCACCGGATGGAGCAGGGCTGGGCGCTCGGCGACGGTGACGCGTTCGCCGGGGTGTTCGCGGAGGACGTCGACTTCGTGACCGTGCGCGGCGAGGAGCTGTTCGGGCGGCGCGCCGTGGCTCTCGGGCACGGTCAGCTCTTCGCCGGGCCCTACCGCGACACCAGGCTGACCGCGGAGATCAGCCTGATCAGGCCGCTGACCGACGACGTCTCGGTCGTGCACGTCACGTCCTCCATCGCGCCGGCGGGCATCACCACCCACGCGCAGGCCGTCGTCGTGCGGCGTGCGGACGGCTGGGAGATCGCCGCGTTCCACAACATGATCCCGAAGGGACTGTCATGACCAGGCCACGGTTGCGGCACATCGCGTTCGTCGTGCGGGACGCGGAGGAGATGGCCCGCTTCTACGTCTCGCGGTTCGGTATGGAGCTGTTCCACACCGATCCCGACTGCAGCCACTTCGTCACCGACGGGTACGTCAACCTGGCGTTGATCCAGCAGCGCCTCGACGGGGACGTGCCGACCGGGTTCAACCACTTCGGCTTCCAGGTCTACGACGTCGCGCCGTACCTGGAGGCGCTGGAGCCGCGTCCTGCTCTGCGCGGCGGCGACCGGCCGTTCGCCGAGTACCGCGCGATCGATCCCGAGGGCAACTGGTTCGACCTGTCGGCGCACGGCTTCCTGCCGCCGGGGAGGTCCGATGAGGGGTTTCCCGTGGGCTGAGCCGGGGCTGCCCGGTGTGGGGCACCGCAAACGGGGACGGGAGAGGCTGTCGGGGCCTCCCCGCCCCCGTTTTCCCTATCGCGTGCCGGTCCAGAACAGAGCGCGCGCGACCTGTGCGTACAGGCCCTTCGGGTGGTCGCGGAACATCGGTTCGGTGCCGAAGAGGACCACCTTCGCGCCGTTGGCCGCCGTGCCGGAGACCACTGCCGCCTGGCCCGCCGCGGCGTCCTGGCCACCCGTGCCGTTGTCCCGCGCGTGCCAGTGGCCCGCGGCGATCACCGCGCTGCCGTAGCGCTGTTCGACCGTGACGCCGGTGCCGAGGTTCGTGAACCACTGCGGTCCGTAGACGAACGAGTGCGGCAGTGCGCCGGTGCCGATCGGACCGGTGCCGTTGACGACGTTCACCACACCGTTGGCGTCCTCCCATCCCGCGACCGGGGTGGCCTGCAGGAGCTTGGCGTCGGTGTTGAACCTGCTGCCCGTCGCACCGCGGGTCACCACGCCACCGCGCTTGAGGAACTCGTCGAGCGCCGCCTTCGCCGTGGCGTTGAGCTGCGCGTGGTTCAGGCCCGCCCCCACGTACAGCGCGTCGATCCGCGACCAGTCGAAGCCCGCGTTCAGCACCGCCGTGGAGATGGTGCGGACGTCGAACCCGGACTCGCGCAGCACCTGCAGCTCGTCCGCGGCGACCGCGGCCGCGACCACCTTGCGCTGGAGGGCGACGCCACCGGGCTTGGCCGTCGTGAAGCGCACGCCGTACCGGTCGGCGACCTCCTTCGCGGCCGCCCACTCCTTCGCGGGGACGACGACCGTGCCGTCGTCCTGGCGGCGCAGTTCGAGACCGCGGTTGAGCAGGTCGTTGACGGCGCTGACGTCCTTCTGGTCGGTCAGGACGAGCGCGAGGTCCGCGCCCGGCGCCGCGTCGACGCCACCGGTCGGCGAGGCCGCGGTGACGGGCTTGCCCTCGAACCGGAACTGGCCGTTCTTGTAGACGTCGACCGACGCGCCCCACAGCAGGCGGTGGCTCCAGCCGGAGATGTCGTACATGACCGGCGCCTTGCCGGAGATGTCGCTGCCCTGCTCCAGCATCACGTTCGCGAGACCGCGCTTGGGCTGGTGCATGTCCACGACGTACGAACCGGCCGGATAGCGCTTGCCGCCCAGCGTGAACGGCCGCTCCGCGCGTTCGACCCGGACGTCGTGCCGGACGAGCTGGTCGACGAGCCGCGCGGCGGCGGGTGCGGACCGGTCGTTCGTGATCACGTAGGCGCGCGGGAACTCCGTGCTGAAGCGGTCC
>JASLAV010000224.1 GCA_030146905.1 Lentzea sp.
GCGCCGATGAAGTTGCCGTAGCGCGCGTACTTGGGCGAGCTCAGGCCTTTCAGCGCCAGGATGAAGCACAGCGCCGCGACGAGGTACATCAGCTGGACGATCACCGTTTGAACATCTCCAGCATCCGGTCGGTCACCACGAACCCGCCGACGACGTTCACCGTGGCCAGGAAGACAGCGAGCAGCCCGAGGACGAGCTCCAGAGTGCTCTCGGCGGACCCCGTGATCAGGATCGCGCCGACCAGGATCACGCCGTGGATGGCGTTCGCGCCGGACATCAGGGGCGTGTGCAGGATCGTGGACACCTTCGAGACCACCTCGAAGCCCACGAACACGGCCAGCACGAAGATCGTCAGCAGGTCGATCACGGCAACTCCTTGCGGATCCGGCCGTCGTGGGTGAGGCAGCAGCCGTCGAGCACCTCGTCGCCGAGGTCGGGCCGCACCGCCCCGTCCACGACCATCAGCTTGAGCAGGTTGAGGACGTTGCGCGAGTACAGGCGGCTCGCGTGCACGGGCATCGACGACGGCAGGTTCAGCGCGCCGTGCACCAGAACCTCACCGACCCAGGTCTCCTGGCCGGCCACCGATCCCGCGTAGTTGCCACCGGACTCCGCCGCCAGGTCGACCAGCACGGAACCCGGCGCCATCGCCTTGAGCATGTCGGTCGTGACGAGCACCGGGGCCTTGCGGCCGGGGATCGCGGCCGTGGTGATCACGATGTCGGACGCCGCCACGTGTTCGCCGATCAGTTCCCGCTGGCGTTCGAGGAACTCCTCCGACTGCACGGACGCGTAGACGCCGGACTGCGTCTCCAGGTCGAGCTCCAGGAACTTCGCCCCGAGGCTGCGGACCTCCTCGCCCGCGGCCTTGCGCACGTCGTAAGCCTCGACGACGGCGCCGAGCCTGCGCGCTGTCGCGATCGCCTGCAGACCGGCGACGCCGGCACCGAGCACCAGCACCTTGGCCGGCGGCACGGTGCCGGCGGCGGTGGTGAACATGGGCAGGAAGCGCGGCAGTCGTTCGGCGGCGACCAGGACGGCCCGGTAGCCGGCCACGAGCGCCTGCGACGACAGGGCGTCCGCGGTCTGGGCACGGGTCACGCGGGGTAGCAGGTCGAAGCTGAACGACGTGACGCGGCGCTCGCGGTAGACCTCCAGCAGCTCCCGCTCACCGCCGGGCTGCAGGAAGCTGATGGTGACGGCGCCCGGTTTGAGCTTGGACGCCTGGTCGAGGGTCAGTGGCTGCACGGACACGACGACGTCGGACTCCGGTGACGGGTCCTCCGGCGTCACGGTCGCCCCTGCCGCGCGGTAGGCGGCGTCGGGGGCGTGGGCGTGACGGCCGGCGCCTTCCTGGACGTGCACTGTCAGTCCGGCATCGACCAAGGACGACACCGTCTCAGGTACACAGGCGACGCGACGCTCGGCGGGCCGCGACTCTGCGGGTGCTCCCACTTTCACCGTACGCACGTTACGCGATCAAAGGTGACCTGGGCCACATCACAGTTGCCAGAGAACCGCACCGGCGAGGGTCAGGCACCCGACCAGCCCGAGCGCGGGCACGACGCGCTTGCCGAGCGTCCACGCGCTGGCGTTGGCGATCGCGTAGTAGACGAGCACGCAGAACGAGCTGAACACGATCGCGCGCGTCACGTCGACGGCGAGCACCAGCGCGATCGCGGCCACCCCCGTGGCGATCTCGGCGGCACGCAGGTCGGCCAGCCGCTTGGGCAGCCGGCGGTCGCGGGCCATGGCCAGCGCCGTGCGGCTCACGCCCATCTGCAGCGAGAGCAACGACCCGAGCGCGGCCAGGCAGGCGGCGACCCGGATGACGGGGGCCAGCGTCGGCGACACGTCGGCGAGCGTTTTCGTCGCGAGGTCGCTGCCCAGGGCGTTCAGCGCGGTCACGGCAACGACCGCGTAGACGACCAGCGTGATCGCCAGGGAGATGACCACGGCGCGCGGGATCGTCTTCTGAGGTTCCTTGACCTCCTCTCCGAGGGTGGCGATGCGCGCGTAACCGGCGAACGCGAAGAACAGGAGTGCGGCGGCGGGGAGGATGCCGACGGCCTTGAAGTCCGCGGGCACCGCCGCGTCCTGAGCGGTGACGGCGGTGGCGCCCAGCACGAGCAGCACCGCGACCACGATGATCCTGGTGGCCAGTGCGGACTTCTGGACACCGGTCAGGTTCAGCACGGTCAGCGCGACGACCGCCGCCACGGCGACGAGCTTCGGCGCACCCAGGTAGGTGCCGACCGTCAGCGCCATGGCCGCGCACGACGCCGTCTTGCCGAGCACGAACGCCCAGCCGGCGAGGTCGCCCCACACGCGCCCGAGGCGTTCACGACCGTAGACGTACGTGCCACCGGACTGCGGGTACCTCGCTGCCAGCCAGGCGCTCGACAACGCGTTGCAGCAGGCGATCACGCCCGCGATGACGAGGCTGACGAGCAGCGCGGACCCCGCCGCCGCGGCGGCGGGGGCGAACACCGCGAAAACTCCGGCTCCGATCATGGAGCCGAGACCGACGAACACCGCGTCGGTCAGGTTCAGGCTTCGGGTCAGCTGCACCCGGTCAGTGTGCGACGGGGCACCCGGACGACTTGCCGGCGGGGAAGAAGTTCGGCAGCAGTTCATCCGAGTCGTAGTAGCGGTGGTACACCGGCGTGAGCCCGCCCGACACGGGCGGCACGATCCAGGACCAGTCAGCGGGGCAGACGCGTCCGGCGGCCTCCTCCTTCTCCAGGTGGGTCAGGAACCTCTTCGACTCGGTGTGGTGGTCGGTGATCGTGACCCCTGCCTCGGCGAACGAGTGCAGGACGGCGCGGTTGAGCTCGATCAGGGCCCTGTCGCGCCACAGCGTCGCCTCCGACGACATGTCCAGGCCCATCCGCCTGGCGATGTAGGGCAGCAGGTCGTACCGGTCGTGGTCGGCGAGGTTGCGGGCGCCGATCTCGGTGCCCATGTACCAGCCGTTGAACGGCGCCGACGGGTAGTCGATCCCGCCGATGCGCAGCCGCATGTCGCTGATCGCGGGGACGGCGTGCCACTTCACGCCGAGCGCGCCCAGCCACGGCAGTTCGGGGTGGGACAGCGGGACCTCGAGCACCGCGTCGCCGGGGATCTGGACGAGTGCGGGCTCGTGGCCCTTGCAGGACACCATGAGCGGCAGCACGTCGAAGGGGCCGCGGATGACCGGCGGCTGCCAGCCGCGCTTGAGCGCGAGGTCGGTCAGTGCCAGGTTGCGCCCGTCGCCGAGCACACCGCCGTCGGCGCCGCGGTAGGCGGCGTAGCGGATGATCTGCTCGTTGTGGATCCGCGGGGCGTCCATGCCGGGCTCCGAGGGGGCGAAGACCGTGATGACGGGGCGGATCTTGCCCTTGTTGGTGGCCACGCGGAGGTGTTCGACGCACTCCCTCGCCACGTCGGCGGGAGCGGACACGTCGCGCAGGTCTCGCACCTTCAGGCTCCGCCAGTAGAGGCGGCCGATGCAACGGGAGCTGTTGCGCCAGGCCACGCGGGCGCCGAAGGTCAGCTCGTCGGTCGTGTGGCGGTAGGTGCCGGTCGCGGCGATCTCCGCGTGGACCTCGGCGAGCCTGGCCTCGACGGGACCGAACTCCGGGTTTTCCGCGTGGTGCTGCCGGATGAAGTCCTCTGCCTCGGGGATGTCGATGCCGCCGGGGTTCTCGACCGGCGCCGGGGGAAGCGCCGTGAGGGAACGGGGCAAAGCGTCAGTCGGGACGGGGGTCATGGCGGGCCACCGTAGTCGCGCTTCGGTGGAGCGGAAACCGCCTGTCGCGTTACTCCATCTGGATCATTTGGCCACGTCTGACACGCTCAGAAGTCCTTGATACCGCAACCGGGTGACAAAGGGTGACACAAAGAGTGATTTCGGACTGTTATCTTCCCGATACCAAACATTGACCAGTGATCTACCTCACTGCTGAATTTAACCCGTTCGAGTGAACCCGGCAGGCACTTCCCACGTAGCGAAGCGCGCCATCCCGCGCACCGCCCACGACGACGGCACGGCGCGGAAAGCGAGACCGCGCAACGCCAGCGCGATCGGCGACCGCATCCGGATCCCGAGCCTCCCCGCCATCCGCGAGCCGCGCCACACGGCCTGCGCCCGCGGCCGCCGCAACGCGTCGTAGCGCGCGAGATCACCATCGCACGCGGCCAGCGTCACCGCGTCCTCCAGCGCCATGCACGCCCCCTGAGCGAGGTACGGCGTCATCGCGTGCGCGGCGTCGCCCAGCAGAGCCACCCGGCCCGACACGAACGTCGGCAGCAGCGGCAGCTCGTAGATGTCGTGCCGGATCACGTCAGGGGTCGAGGACAGCAGCGACGGCACCGGGTCGTGCCAGCCGGCGAACAACGACAGCGGGTCCAGCTCAGCCGACTCGGGCGCCACCACGGCGGCATACCAGCAGACCCTGCCGTCCCCCAGCGGCAGGACGCCCACCTCGGCGCCGGGACCGAGCGTCTGCGAGATCGGCAGGTCGTACGGCCCCGGCGCCACCCCTCGCCACGCCGTGGCCCCCGCGTACACCGGTCCCGGCGCATCGGGGAGCAGCTCCGCGCGGAGGCGGCTGCCGATGCCGTCCGCCGCCACCACGAGGTCCGCGTCCAGGTCCTCGACGCTCGTCACCTCGACGTCGTTGAAGAGGATTTCCGGCGGCAACGCTCGCAGCAGCACACCGTGCAGGTCGGCACGGTGCATGGCGATGACCTTCTCCTGACCGACGTCGGGCAGGTGCACCAGCCACCGCCCGTCGGAGGTTCTGACGCCGCCCGAGACGCGCGGGGTGCCGAGCCGCCGGGCCTCGCCGTCCAGGCCCATCCACTCCAGCGCGCGCAGCGCGTTCGGCATCACGCCCACACCGGCGCCGACCTCGCCGAAGGCGGGGGCTCGTTCGTGCACGACGACCTCCCAGCCGACCTTGCGCAACGACACCGCCGCCGCCAGCCCGCCGATGCCGCCGCCCACCACGATCGCCTTCATCCCAGCCTCCTCTACAGGTGTAGAAGAATCTACACCTGTAGAATCCCGTCGCGGAGGAGACAGCAGGCACATGCGCAAGGACCTGATCACCGACGCCGCGATCGAACTGGTGGCGGAGCAAGGCATGCGCGGGCTCACCCACCGCGCGGTCGACCGCAGGGCCGGCCTGCCGGAAGGGTCCACCAGCGCGTACTTCCGCACGCGCAAGGCGTTGGTCGAGGGGTTCGTCGAACGGCTCGCGTCCCAGGAACGGATCGACACCGCCCTCGACGTGAACGACGTCGCGGGCAGCATCGCGAGGACGCTCGACAGCTGGCTCGTCGAACGGAACAGGACGCTCGCCAGGTACGCGGCGATGCTGGAGGCCACGCACCACCCGGAGCTCAGGTCGATCCTGGTCCACTCCCCGCGCGAACAGGCGACCGCGCTCGCGGAGGCGCTGGGCCACGAGGACCCCGAACGCGCGGGCGCGCACCTCACGGCCTTCCTGGAGGGCCTGCTCTTCTACCGGCTCGCCGGCGGCGGCAGCACGACCGGCCCGGTGCCGGGCACCCCGGAAAGCCTCGCCGACCTGAGGAACGCCGTCGAAAAGGTGTTGCGGCCGTAAGTACCTTGGGACTCATGGGATTCGGGTACGGGGTCTTCTACCTCTGATCACGGACGTGTGCCACAGCGCAACACGTCCTGATTTCGCGTACCCGAAAGAGGATTCCCGTGCCTTCGCACGTTCATCTGACGACCCAAGACCTCACCAAGGGCTATGAGAGCGGCCCTGTCGTCGACGGCATCTCACTGACGGTCTCCGCCGGCCAGCGGCTCGGCATCATCGGCGAGAACGGCCGCGGCAAGACCACCCTCCTCCGCCTGCTCGCCGAGGACCTGGCACCGGACCAGGGAACTGTCACCCGCCACGGATCGTTGAGCCTCGTACGACAGGAAATGCCGTTCCACGAAGGCGACACGGTGGGGGACCTGCTGTCCGGAGCACTGCGCGCCAGCCGAGAGGCACTGTCCGAACTGGACAGTGCGGCGGAGCCGTTCGACGAGCTGCGTTACGAGAAGGCGCTGGCCCACGCCGAGGACATCGAGGCGTGGGACGCCGACCGCCGCGCCGAAATCGCCCTGAAGGCCCTCGACGCCGACCACGACAGGTCCGTGCGGCTCGCGCGGCTCAGCGTGGGACAGCGCTACCGGGTCAGGCTCGCGTGCCTGCTCGCCGAACGCGCCGACGTCCTGCTGCTCGACGAACCCACCAACCACCTCGACGCCGACGCGCTGGCGTTCCTGACCGAACGCCTCCGGCGGCACCACGGCGTCGTGGTCCTCGTGAGCCACGACCGCACGTTGCTGGACGACGTGTGCACCCAGCTGCTCGACCTCGACCCGGCGCCGGACGGCGCGGTGCACCTGCACGGCGGCGGCTACCGGGCGTTCAAGGAGGCCAAGCGCGCCGAACGCCAGCGCTGGGAACAGCGGTTCGCGCAGGAGGAGGCCGAGCACGACGAGCTGGCGGCGAAGGTCGAGCGGGCCCAGTCACGGCTGCAGGACGCCTGGCGCCCTCCGAAGGGCGCCGCGAAGCACAAGCGCAGCACCCGCGCGGCGAACAAGATGCGCAACGTCGCCCGCAGGCTGGAGGAGCTCGACGACCAGCGCGTCACCGCTCCCCCGCCACCGCTGCGCTTCGCACCGCCCGAGCTGGAGGCGAGCGGCGACCTGTTGCACGCCACCCCTCTCGAAGTGCCGGGAAGACTGCGCCTGACCGAGCCGATCTCGCTCGGCGCGGGCGACAGGCTCCTGGTCACCGGCCCGAACGGCGCAGGGAAGTCGACGTTGCTGAACGTGCTGGCCGGCCGCCTCGCGCCCGCGAGCGGCACGGTCCACCACGCCGGCAGGGTCGCGCTGCTCGCCCAGGAGTCCGCCTTCGAGAACGAGGACGCCACCGCGGCCGAACTGTGCCCGCGGGTGGAGGAACTCGGTCTGCTGACCGCGAAGGACCTGACGCGTCCGGTCGCCCGCCTGTCCACCGGACAGCGCAGGAGGCTGGAGCTGGCGATCCTGCTGAGCAGCGGTCCGCACGTGCTGCTGCTCGACGAGCCGACCAACCACCTGTCGATCGCACTGGTCGACGAGCTGACCGAGGCGCTGAGGCAGACGAGGGCGGCCGTGGCCGTCGCGACCCACGACCGGCAGATGCGGACAGATTTCGGGTCGTGGCGTCCGGTCACCCTGAATTCACCTTCACGGAGTCATGAAATTTCTGTAGCTTCAGAACTAGGTCTTCTGCCGAGCACTGGGAGGTGTGCGAGATGACCGACCTGATCTCCGACAAGCTGCCGACGACGCGCCAGAACCCGTTCGACCCACCCGCCGAGATCACCGAGATCCGCGAGAGGGCCCGCATCAGCAGGCTGAAGTTCGCCGACGGTCACCTCGGCTGGCTCGTCACCGGTCACCACCAGGTGCGCGAAGTCCTGGCGAGCCCCAAGTTCACCACCGACCCCGCCAAGCACCACGTGTTCGACGCCCGGTTCCAGGGTGAGGTCCCCGAGGAGGGTCGCAAGGTCGAGCCCGGCATGTTCCTCAGCCAGGACCCACCGGACCACACCCGGCTGCGCAGGATGCTGCAGGGCCAGTTCACGGTCCGGCGGATGAACCAGCTGTCCGAGTGGATCGGCACGATCGTCGACGACCAGCTCGAGCACATGCGGTCGCTCGGCGGCCGAGCGGACCTCGTGAAGGAGTTCGCACTGCCCGTGCCCTCACTGGTGATCTGCGCGATGCTCGGCGTCGACTACGACGAACGGCACCGCTTCCAAGAGGACACGGCGAAGATGCTGAGCCTGGAGACCTCGTTCGACGAGG
>JASLAV010000236.1 GCA_030146905.1 Lentzea sp.
TGGTCGACGACGCGCACTGGGCCGACGAGGAGTCGGCGAAGGTCTTCGCGTTCCTCGGGCGGCGGCTGGCCTCCGACCCCGTCGCGATGGTGTTCGCGGTCAGGGAGCCCAGGTCCGGCGGCGTGCTGGGCACGCTGCCCGCTCTGGTGGTCGAGGGCCTGTCCGACGCCGCGGCACGGACGTTGGTGGCGGACGAGTCGGTCGACGACAAGGTGCGCGAACGGCTTCTCGCGGAGGCGCGGGGCAACCCGTTGGCGCTGCTGGAACTGCCGAGGGCGGGCGGGTTCGCGTTGCCGGAGGCGGCGTCGGTGCCCAGCGCGGTCGAGGCCAGCTTCCGCACCAGGATCGCGGCGCTGCCCGCCGGCGCACGGCTGCTGCTGCTCATCGCCGGAGCCGATCCCACGGGTGACCCGCGGCTGATGTGGGCGGCGGCGCGGGAGCTCGGTGCCGACGTGACGACCGCAGGCGCGGTGGCCGAGGCGTCCGGGCTCGTCAGCCTGTCGACGCGGGTGCGGTTCTGCCACCCCCTGGCCAGGTCCGCCGCCTACCTCGCAGCCGATGCCACCGAACGGCAGGCAGCGCACCTCGCCCTGGCCGCCGTCACGGACGCCCTGACCGATCCCGACCGGCGGGCCTGGCACCTCGCGCAGGCCGGCACCGGGCCCGACGACGACGTCGCCGCCGAACTGGAGCGGTCGGCGTCACGGGCGCGGGCGCGCGGTGGTGTGGCGGCCGCGGCGGCGTTCCTGGAACGGGCGGCGGCGTTGTCGCTGGACCCCGCGCTCAGGGCGGAACGCACCCTGGCGGCGGGACAAGCCAAGTTCGAGGCCGGTGCGGTCGACGCGGCCGCCGGTCTGCTGAGCACGGTCGACGCCACCGTGCTCGACTCCGACCGGCTCGCGCGGGCCGACCTGCTGCGCGGGCGGCTGGCGTTCGTGCGGCACACCGAGAACGACGGACCCGAGTTCGTGCTGAGCGCGGCACGGCGCATGAGCGGTGCGGCGGCCCGCCGGTGCGTGCTCGACGCCTTCGAGATGAGCCTGGTGGTCGGGCGGGCCAGCGGTGTCATGGACGTCGTGGTGCGCGAGGCCCGTTCGATGCCACCGGCGCCGGACGTGCTGAACGCGCTGGTCGTCCTCACGACCGACGGTCATCTGGCCGCCGCTCCCCTGCTGCGGCAGGTGTTCTCCGCTGACAGTCCGATGTGGACCGACCATCCCGCGCTCGCCGTCATGCTCTCGGGCGAGCTGTGGGACGCCGGCGTGCACACGGCCGTCACCGGGTGGCTGATGAGGACCGGGCGTGAGGCGGGGTCGCCGTTCGTGCTGCGGCTCGGCCTGGCGCAGACGGCGGTCATGGCCGTGCACTCCGGCGACTTCGGCGCGGCGATGTCGGCCATCGCGGAGGAGGAGGCGGTGGCGGACGCGCTCGGCGTCGACCCGTTCCCGTTCCCGCGGCTGCACCTCGCCGCGATGCGGGGACGCCGTGCCGAGTTGCTGGAGCAGATCGGGTACGAGACGCGGGCGGCGGAACGCAGGGCCGGACTGCTGGTGGCCAACTCCCAGTGGTCCTCTGCCCTGCTGCACAACGCGATCGGCGACTACGCAGGGGCGTTGGCGGCCGCGCGGCGAGCGGTGGAGCCCGGTGACCTGTACCTCGCCGGCGTCGCCCTGCCGGAACTCGTCGAGGCCGCGGTCCGGTGCGGTGAGGACAAGGCCGCGCTGATGGCGCTGGAGGACCTCACCGAACGGACGTCGGCGGCGGACACCGACTGGGGACTCGGTGTCGCCGCCTACGCGCGGGCGTTGCTCTCCGGTGACGAAGAGGACTACCGCCAGGCCGTGGAACGCCTCTCGGCCACGTCCGCCAAGCCCTACCTGGCACGGGCGCACCTGCTCTACGGCGAGTGGCTGCGCCGTGCGGGACGGCGGGTCGACGCCAGGGAACAGCTGCGGACCGCCCACACGATGTCGTCCGGCATCGGGATGGAGGCCTTCGCGGCCAGGGCGGCCCAGGAGCTGCGGGCCACCGGTGAGGTCGCGCGCAGCCGGTCGGCGCCGGACGCGGACGACCTCACCTCGCAGGAGCAGCACATCGCGCGGCTGGTGGCGACCGGTGCGACGTCCAAGGAGGTCGCCACCCGGCTGTTCCTCAGCCCCCGCACGGTCGACGCCCACCTGCGCAACATCTACCGCAAGCTGGGCATCAACTCGCGGCGGCAGCTGAGGAACCGGTTCAGCTGACCGCCTGCACGAGGCCGGCTGCCGGGGCCACGTCCTGGGCATGCGGGTCGGCTTGCCCAGGCGGGTCACATACCGCGAGACGAGACGGTCCGTCTCGCTATGGTGCAGGGTCGGGCAACAGATCGCCGTTCCGGAAGCCAAGCCAGTCCCGCACCAGGTCGCTCACCCGTTCTCGCCGTGGCGTCCAGGCGCGGCACTGCCCGAGCACTCGCCGAAGTCGGTCACGCCCCGCGAGACGAGACGGTCCGTCTCGCTTCGGTAGAGCAGCCGAGCGACAGGTCGCCGTTCCAGAGGTCGAGCCAGTCCCGCACCAGGTCGCTCACCGGTTCTCCCCGTGGTGTCCGGGAGCGGCACTGCCCGAGTACTCGCCGAGACCGGTCACGAGCTGGGTCAGCTCGGGGTCCTGGTCGTAGCGCTTCCGGTGCAGGGCCGCGATCTTCGCGCCCATCTCGGGGTCCTCGTCGTCGGTGATGTCGAACGAGGCGAACTTGTCGACCAGCGGCAGGCCGACGCGGTCGGTGTCGCGGTGCGCCGGGTGCACCAGGTACTCCCAGTAGCCGTCGAGGTCCTCGATGACGAACATGGCGCCCCACTCGTACTCGCCGCCGTGGTCGCGCCCGACCACGAACGACTTCACCGACGGGATCACGCGTCCCTGGTTGCGCAGGCTTTCCAACGCCTCCTCCACCTGTTCGGGCGAGGCGCCCTCGCGCAGGGTGAAGCGGTTGCCGTGGTAGATCATCAGTTCTCCTTGCGTCCCAGGGCGAGTGCCGCCCCTGCTGTGGTGGTGACGATCCCGGCCCAGGTGAACGCGGCGGCGATGCCCACCGCATCGACCAGGGGCGCGAGGACGAGCGGCGACAGGAACTGCCCGAGGAAGATCCCGGCGACGAGCCCGCTGAGCACGCGGCCCCGTTGTGCGGGCGGGGCGAGGTCGGCGAGCCGCAGGGTGAGGTCCGGCACGGCCAGGCCGACCCCGAACCCGCCGACGAGCAGTCCGGCGGTGACGAGCACGACGCCGTTCGCGTTGCCGATGACCAGCCAGCCGGCGCCGAGCAACACGATGCTCGCCGCGGTGACCCGTCCCCTGGGCAGCTTCGGGAACACGAGTGCTCCCACCACGCCGGTGAGCGTGCTGCCGGCGACGACGAACCCGATGACCACCGGGCCCGCGCCCAGGTCGCGCAACAGGAACGGCAGCTGCGTCGGAGCCATGTAGAAGACGAGTGTGGCCACCAGCGCCAGCACGTAGATCCCGATGGCTCTCCTCGGAAATCCCGTGCCGGTGGTCTTCCCCGCCGTGCGTGGTTCTTCTTCCAGCCCAATCGCGGCCAGTGCGACCAGTGCCGCGACGCTGTAGAGCCAGAACGGCAGGCGCCAGTCGACGCCCGAGAGCACCCCGGCCAGCGGCAGGAACACCACACCGCCGAGGCTCGCGAAGGCCTGCTGGAACCCGAGGAACCTCCCGCGTTCCGGCCCGTCGAACCAGTCGGTGATCAAGGCGCTGACCGCGGTCATGATCCCGGCGACCGCGAGACCGAGCAGTGTTCTGGTGCCGAGCAGCACCGGCAGCCCGGTCACGAAGAACCCGGCGGTGCCGCTCACCGCGTAGAGCGCGAGGCTCGCCACGAGCAGCGGCTTGCGGCCGAACCGGTCAGCGGCCAGGCCGGCGAACGGCGCGCTGACCGCGATGGCGAGGGAGGTGGTGGTGAGCGCCAGGCGGACCAGCACACCCTCGCCGTACACCTCGCCCATCGCGGGCAGGCTCGGGGCGATGATCGCCGCGGCCATGATCGTCAGCGTGGCCGAGGCCAGCACCACCGCCCTGGCCGTGCGCGTCGGCGCGGTTCGTGTTGTCACGCCACCACTTTCGCGGCGGACAGGCGTCCTTCGCGTCGGCAGATGTTACGTAGATCGCTTGTTGCGCAGACGGGCGTGTCAGCCGGTCGAGCCGTCCAGGGGAACGCGGTCGAAGAGCTCGTTCAACGCCACCAGGTCGAGGAAGGCAACGGCCTCGACGACCTCGTCGCCGCGGTACTTCCAGATCCAGCAGTAGTTGTTGCGGTACGGCAATCCGTCGCGTGCCACGGCCGTCCCGTGCCAATGGACGATCGCGGTGTCGTCCTCGGCCCAGAGGCTGCGGATCTCCGGGATGATCGGGGTGGACAGGCGGCCGGTCACCGGGCGGACGCCGTTGTCGAGGAACGCCTGCTTCCCGCGGTGAACGCCGGGTTCGGCGGCGGCGATGGTCCAGGTGACGTCCTCGGCGAGGACGTCGAAGTAGCTTCCGCCGTTGCGCTGCCGTTCAAAAGCCTTGGTGGTCAAGCGTTTGACGCGCTTCTCGCGTGCGCTGGCCGAGTTCACGGCGGTCTCCTGTGCCGAGGCGGGTGTGATCGCGAGGAACGGGGCGCTCAGACCGGCGCCTCCGAGGACTCTCAAGAAACTCCGGCGCCGGGGGTCTTCGACAGGACGGTTCACAGTTCCACCCTCTTCTCCCAGGAAGCGAGACTCTGCGCTCATCACGGTAGACAGGCTGATCACCGGCAACCTGGGTGTGTTGCACCCTGGCAACCCGTGGAAGTGATCGTGTTTCCGGTGCGCGGCGCGGAGGCTCGGGCCGAAGAGCGCCGCTCATCGCACCTCGGGGGCACGGTGTGGTGAGGTGCGAGAGCGGCCACGACAGGACGATCCTCGCCGCGCGCACGCGCCGGTAGGCACCGATCACCGATGGACACATAGGCTGTCCCTATGCCACTGCCGTCCAGGGTCACCGACCTGACCAGCTTCGAGCTGCTGCTGAGTGTGGCCGAGCTGGGCAGCATCGGCCGTGCGGCCAAGGCACACGGCATGTCGCAGCCCAGCGCCAGCCAACGGCTCAGATCCCTCGAGGCCCGCGTCGGCGTGGCGTTGCTCGACCGCACCCCGCGCGGCGCCCTGCTCACCACCGCGGGCCAGCTCGTGGCCGGGTGGGCGGCGCCCGTGCTGGCGCGGGCAGCCGACCTCGACGCGGGCATCACCAGCCTGCGCGCCGACCAGCAGAGCCACCTCAGGGTCGCCGCGAGCCTCACCGTGGCCGAGTACCTGCTGCCCACGTGGCTCATCGCGCTGCGGTCGGTCAGCCCGGACACCGCGACCGTGCTGACGGCGGGCAACTCCGTGCACGTCGCCGAGCAGGTGCTCGCGGGGAAGGCCGAACTGGGGTTCATCGAGAGCACCGACGTGCCGTCAGGGCTCACCGGCCGTGTCGTGGCCAACGACGAGCTGGTGCTCGTGGTGGCGCCAGGACATGCCTGGGCGCGACGGCGCCGCGTCACCGCGGTCACAGCGGCCGCGACCCCGCTGGTCAGCAGGGAGTCCGGCTCCGGCACGCGCCAGGCGTGGGAACACGCCCTGCTGGCCGCGGGGGTGACCCGGTCGGCCGACCCGTTGCTGGAGATGTCCTCGACGACGGCGATCAGGGCGGCCGCGACCGGCGGCATCGGCCCGGCCGTGCTCAGCGCCCACGCGGTGGCGGCCGACCTCGCGACCCGCGCGCTCGTCCAGGTCGAGGTGACCGGTCTGGACCTGCACCGGGCGTTGCGCGCGGTGTGGCCCGCCGGCAGGACGCCCAGGGGCCCCGCCTCCGACCTGTTGACCATCGCGACGCGTAGTCTTTCCCACCGTGCCGACCGGCGGTAGCAAACAGGTTCGCGCCGCGCGCAAGCGCAAGAAGCGCATGGCCCGTGTCCTCCACGACCTCACCGACGCGCAGTGGGACGCGTTGAAGACGTCGTGGGGTGGTTGCGC
This sequence comes from Lentzea sp., assembly GCA_030146905.1. The sequence goes on from JASLAV010000236.1 coordinate 6,030, forward strand.
GTACTGCGGTTCGGCCGCGGCATCGCTGCAGAAGGACTGCGTGCAGGCCATCTCGCGCGGCGGCAGGTACACGCTCGGCAACGTCGTGCCCGCCTGCGGGTCGTGCAACGCGAGCAAGTGCAACGCGGAGGTGACGGGCTGGCTGCGGCGCAAGAAGCTGGACGAGCGCTCGTTCCTGGTGCGGCACTACGAGATCTCGGCCGGCCTCACCGCGCGGTTCGCGGACCAGGTGCAGCCCGGCGACGACGGCTAAGCGGCGTTCCTGACCGCGTTGTAGCCCTGGAAGAGCCCGTTCCACGCCTTCTCGCACCGCTTGTCGAGCTGCTCGTCGGCGCTCGTCCCCCCGGCCGCGAACCACGGTTCGCACGGCGTGATCTCGGCGAGCTGGCGGCGGACGTCGGCGATGGCCGACTGGCCGGCGGGAGGGAGCTTCGAGGCCCGCTTCTCCGCCTCGTCGATCACCCCCGTCACGTCGGGCAGCACGTGGACGCAGTTGTCGGCGGGGTCGACGGGTTCGCCGCGCAGGCGTGCGACGCAGGCCGTGAGCAGCACGCCGACGGCGTCGAGCCTGGGTTGCAGGTCCGGCAGGCCCTCGGCGGACGACGAGGGGGCGGCCGGGGTGATCGTGGGCAGCGACGAGGTCGGGGTGCCGCATCCGGCCAGCAGCAGAACCAGCGCAATGGCGGAGTAGCGCATACCGGCAGCCTAGCGAGACGACGAGGCCGCCAGAGCCGGAGTGCTCTGGCGGCCTTCGCTTTCACCCGATCAGGCGGCGATGTAGGACCGAACGCCGTTCGGGAAGCCGAGAACCGCGGTGTCGCGGACGTCCTCGTCGACGACGGCGGACTTGCCCTTGCAGCCGGGCTCCGACCAGATCTTCACGGAGCCGGACGGGGACAGCGACTGGAAGCCACCGCGCAGGTCGGCGCACTTGGCCTCCGGCTTCAC
>JASLAV010000239.1 GCA_030146905.1 Lentzea sp.
GTTCGCGAGCCACACCACCTGGATCGCGGTCATCGAGTCGCCGCCGAGCTCGAAGAAGTCGTCGTGGACACCGACCTCCCGCAGCTTCAGCACGTCCTGCCAGACGGCCGCGAGCGCACGTTCCTCGTCGGTGCGGGGCGCATCCGCCGTGCGCTGCTCCTCCGGCAGTTCTCCCGCGTGCACCAACCGGGCGAGTGCCGTGCCCAGCACGACGTCCGGGTCTCCTTCGGCTGTCAGCAGGTCGACGACGGACACCGCGGGAAAGCGGCGGGCGAGGCGGTCGGCGGCATGGCCGAACACGCCGGGCCACGGCTTCTCCGAGCGCTCGGACGTCGCCAGCACCGCCAGCGACGCACCCGTGCGCTCGGTCCACCGCCCGATCGCGGCGCACAGGTGCGCGAACGCGATCTCGAACGCGGCGACGCCACCGTCGAACAGGTCCTCCCACCGCAGCACCAGCGCGGTCGTCTCCCGTTCCACGCCGTCGAGCCCCGCTTCCGGGTCCAGCAGCGGGCGCAGGACCTGACCGGGCGGCGTCGTGCGGACGGTGAGCGGCAGGCCGAGCTTGTCCGACCAGGCCGACAACACCCGCAGCGCACCGTCGACCGGCCGCGACGAGACGACGCTCATCGGCAGTCCGTCCACAGTGGACGCCGTCTGTTCGACGACGATCTGCGCGTCCGGCTCCTCGACCAGCTCGCCGAGCTGGGAGACGAACGCGTCCAGCAGGCCGGCCGCACCGCAGGGGGTGAACAGGTCGGCGCTGTACTCGAGCGTCGCGGCCAGCTCACCGTTCTCGGTGGTCAGCGTGAGGAACAGGTCGAAGTCGAGGCTGGTGACCGGCACCTCGACCGGTTCCAGCAGGAGCCCCGGCCAGCTCATCGCCTCCTCCGGCAGGTCCGCGTAGTTGAACGCGCACTGGTAGACCGGGTGCCGGCCCCTCTGGCGCGGCAGCACGTGCGCGACGCTGGAGAACGGCACGTCGGCGTGCTGGTAGCCGTCCACCATCGCCCGGTGCACCCGTTGCAGCGCCTGCCGGAACGTGACGCGCCCGCCGAGGTCGACGCGGACCGGCAGCAGGTCGGTGAAGCAGCCGATCAGGTGCTCCACCTCCGGCCGCGGCCTGCCCTGCTGCGGCACGCTCAGCACCACGTCCGGCTGCGCGCTGCGCCGGTACAGCGCGACCGCGTACGCCGCGAGCAGCGTGGCGAACGGCGTGCTGCCCTCAGTTCGTGCCAGGTCCTTCAGCGCCTGCGCGACATGGCCCGGTACGGCGGACGAGATGCGCCGGGTCTCGTTGCGCTCGGGGCGTTCCGCCGGCAGCTCCAGCTGCGAGGGCGCGTCGGCGAGGTACGAGCGCCAGTGGTCCAGGTGCGGTTCGAGCGCCTCGTCGGTCAGCAGCTCCCGCTGCCACGCCGCGTAGTCCGCGTACTGGACCTCCAGCTCGGGCAGCGTCCCCTTGCCGTAACAAGCGGACAGCTCGGCGAGCAGCACGCCCCAGGACGTGTTGTCGCAGACGATGTGGTGCATGCCGAGCAGCAGGTGGTGCTCGTCCGGCCCGGTGCAGACCAGCCGCACGCGCAGCAGCGGACCGTTTTCCAAGTCGTAGACGTGGTTCGTGTGCTCCAGCAGGAACTGTTCCGGCGAGCCGACGGCCTCGGGCAGCCAGCAGTCGAGGGCGGGGTGCACGACCATGACCGGACGGCCGTCGTGCTCGGCGAAGGTGGTGCGCAGGATCTCGTGCCTGCGCACGACTTCCTCCACCGCGCCGCGCAACGCCGCCACGTCCAGCTCACCGCGCAGCACCACCGCGAACGTCGTGTTCATCCGGGTCGTGGTGGCGTCGAGCTGGGTCGCGGCCCACATGCGCTCCTGGATCGCCGACAGTGCGAGGGGTTCGGCGCGGGAGACCGGCGACAGCGGATGCCCGGTCTCCCCCGGCTCGTCGACGAGCCCGGCCAGTGCCTCGACCGTCGGGTACGTGAACAGCGCGTGCAGCGACACGTCGACGCCGAACTCCGCGAACACCCTGGACAGCAGCTGCGTCGCGAGCAGCGAGTGGCCGCCCAGCGCGAAGAAGTCGTGCGTGACGCCGACCTCGTCGACCTTCAGCACCTCGCGCCACACCCTGGCGAGCCGCTCCTCGGTGCGGGTGCGGGGCGCGACGGGCGGGGTGTCGATCGCGACGGCCCTGACGGCGGGCGCGGCCCGCTCGGCCAGTGACGCCGGGTCGCCGAGGGCGGTGTCCAGCAGGTGCAGGCGTCCGGCGGACGGGTGCAGCCTGCGGGTCAGCAGGATCGCCAGCGCGGCGAACGCCTCCCGCGTGTACGGGACGTGGCCGAGCTTGTCCGCCTGCTGGTCGAACACGGCGCTGACCGGGAGGGCCCGCGCCCAGTCGGCGAACCACACCGCGTGCACACCGTCGACCCGGTCCGCGAGCACCGCGAGCCGGTCGTCGAGGTGACCGAACGACCGCTCCGACGGGCACACGACGAGGAACAGCGGCGCCGTCGAACGGTCCCGGTACGCCTCGACCGCGGTCTCCAGCTCCTGCCAGGACGCGTCGACCGCGTCACCGTGGCGCAGCCAGTCGTCCCAGCGCAGCAGCACGACGTCGGCGAGCCTGCCGCCGTCACCACCGAGCAGGTGCTGCACGATCTGCTGGTACGGCGCCAGTTCGACGTCGACCGGCAGCCGCAGCACGCCGTTGAGCACGGTCAGCGGCTCGCACACCGGGTCGGCGGTGAACGTCGCGGCGATCGAGATCCGGTCCCTGTGCCGCAGCGGCCGGTCCGACACCAGGTCGGTCAGCGCGGTGATGAACCGCTCGCCCAGCTCGGCCACCGTCTCGTCCAGGTAGAGATCGGCGTTGTAGCCGAGCACTCCGCGCAGCTCGCCGTCCACTCTGGACAGCACGACGAACAGGTCGAAGTCGGTGAGCCCGTTGTCGACCTCGAACGGGCTGAACTCGACGCCGGCCGCCACCCGCGCCGCGGGAGCCTCGGTGAGGCTGAGCATGGCCTGGAACAACGGGTTCTGGCTCGGGTCGCGCGGCGGGTCGACCGCCTCCACGACCCGTGCGTACGGCGCGTCCTGGTGGGCGTAGGCCTCGCTGATCGCTCGGTGCGTGCCGCGGACGACCTCGCTGGTGCCGCCGTCCAGGTCCACCCGCAGCACGAGCATGTTCGCGAGGGAGCCGATCATCGACTCCAGCTCGGGACGGCCGCGACCGCTGACCGGCATGCCGAGCAGCACCCGCTCCTGCCCGATCACCGCCGCGAAGCCGCTGAGCACCACGGCGTTCAGCGACACACCGAGCTCACGTGCCTTCGCGGCGAGCTTCGAGGTCAGATCGGCTGGCACGACGAAGTGGCGGCGCCCTCCCGTGTGCGTCTGGATCGGCGGGCGCGGCAGGTCGGACGGCACGGTGGAACGGGCGGGGCTGCCGGCGAGCTTCTCCCGCCAGTACTCCAGGTGCCCGTTCATCACCTCGCCGGTCAGCCTGCGCCGTTCGGCCGCCGCGTGCCTGCCGAACGACGTGGCCGGTTCCGTCAGCGTCTCGCCGCCGTAGAACGCGGCGAGATCGGACCCGAACACCTCGGCCGACGCCGCGTCGAACACGATGTGGTGCGCGGTCACGAGCAGGAGGTGTTCCTCCTCGCCGAGCACGACGAGCCGGAACGCCACCAGCGGACCCGTGCCGAGGTCGAACACGTGCCGGGCGTGCTCCAGTGCGACTTCTCCCGCCCGCTCCGGGCTCCCGGACAGATCCGTGACCTCGACGGCGATCGGCAGGGTGTCGTGCACTCGTTGCCGCAGCTCGCCGTCACGCTCGAAGAACGTGGTGCGCAGCGCGGAGTGGCGGTCCACGACCCGGCCGACGGCCAGTTCGAGGGCGGTGCGGTCGAGCGGCCCGGTCAGCCTGAGGCCGAACGGGATCGCGTAGGCGGGGTTGCCGGGGTCGAGGCGGTCGAGGAACCAGAGCTGTTCCTGGGTGAACGACACCGGCTGGGAGCGGTCGGCGTTGCGCAGCCGCAACGCCAGCAGTCTGCGTTGTTCCTCGGTCAGTGAGCTGGTCAGGTGGTCTGTCATGGCTGGGAGATCTCCTGGGCGTCCCGCTCGCGGTCCAGTTCGGCCCGCAGCTCTTCCGGTGACATGTCGCGGATCTCGGCGAGCAGCGCGGCGAACTCGTCGTCCGCCGCCGGTTGTCGTGCGGCGCGCGTCCGTTCCACCAGCGCGGTGAGCTTCGACGGCGTCGGCGCCTCGAAGATCGCGCCGGCGGGCAGTGCGACACCGAGTTCGGTGGTGATCCGCGCGAGGATCTGGGTGGCCAGCAACGAGTGCCCGCCCAGTTCGAAGTAGTCGTCGTCCGGACCGATGCGCCCGACGCCGAGCAGCTCCTGCCAGATGCCGGTGACCACGGCGAGGTCGCCGTCGGGGAGCACCGCCTCCGCGGCCGTGACGACGAGCTCCACCTCCGCACGGGGAGCCGTCGTGCCGGGCAGGTCGATCCAGTGCCGGACCTTCTCGAACGGGTACTGGGGCAACGGAACCCGGCGACGCCGCTCGTCCGCGGTGACCGCGCCGAGGTCCACCGGCGCACCGGCGATCCACAACCGGCCCAGCGCCGCGAGCATCGTGTCGAGGTCGTGCTTGTCCTCACGCGGGTGGCGCAGCGACCCGAGCGCCGCGTGCCCGCCGATCGCGAGGTCGTGCTGCCTCGCCAGCGTCGTCAGGACGTTGCCGGGACCGACCTCCAGCACGGTGACCGGTCCGTCGGCGAGAACCGTGCGGAGTCCCTCGCTGAACCGCACGGCCTCCCGCGCGTGCCGGACCCAGTAGCCGGGGTCGGTCGCCTCCTCCGCCGTGATCCACGTCCCGGACACGTTGGAGGCGAACGGGACGAGCGGCTCCCGCAGCTCGACCCGGCTCACCCGCGCGGCGAACTCAGCCAGCATCGGGTCGATCATCGACGAGTGGAACGCGTGCGAGGTGCGCAGCCGGCGGCTCGTGACGCCCAGCCCCGCCTCGAACCGGTCGATCGCCTCGAAGGTGCCGGCGACCGTGCTCATCTTCGGCGCGTTGCCGGCAGCGAGGCACACGTCCGGCGGCAGCTCCAGCTCGTCGGCACCCAGCGGCACCGACAGCATCGCACCGGCGGGCAACGCGTCCATCAGCTCACCGCGTGCCGTGACCAGCCCCAGCGCGTCCTCCAGCGAGAACACCCCGGCGAGGCACGCCGCCACGTACTCGCCGACGCTGTGCCCGAGCATCGCTCTCGGCCGCACACCCCAGTGCTCCCACAGCTTCGCGAGCGAGTACTCGACCGCGAACAGGGCGGGCTGGGTGAACCGCGTGCGCGTCAGCCGTTCCGCGTCACCGAGGACCTCGTGCAGGTCGAACGGCAGCAGCGAGTCGCACTCGTCGAGTGCCGCGCGGAACACCGGCTCCTCGGCGGCGAGCTGCGCGGCCATGCCCGCGTACTGCGAACCCTGGCCGGGGAACAGGAACACCACGTCCCGCCGGTCACCTGTCCCGGTCCACGCGTCGGCGAGCGCGGAGGAGGCCTCGGCACGATCACCCGCCACGACGGCCAGCCGGTGCCGCAACGCACGGCGGCCGACCCTGAGCGTGTGCGCGACGTCGGCGAGTGCCGGACCGTCCGCTGTGAGGTGCTCGGCCAACTGCTTCCGGCTCTCCTCCAGGGTCTTCTCCGTGGCGGCCGACAGCACCAGCAGCTGACGCGACCTCACCGGCCCCATCGGTTCGGGTGACGGCGGCTCCTCCAGCACGGCATGCGCGTTCGTGCCGCCCATGCCGAACCCGCTGACGCCGGCCCGTCGCGGTGACGGCCACGGCAGCGCGTCGCGGTTGACGAAGAACGGGCTGTCCTCCAGGCCGGTCTCCGGGTTGGGCGCGGTGAAGTACGGGTTCGGCGGCACCACGCCGTGCCGGACCGCGAGAGCGGCCTTGACGAACCCGGCGACACCGGCCGCCGCGTCCAGGTGCCCGATCAACGCCTTGACCGACCCCAGGGCGCACGACGAGGGCGGGTTCACGAACGCCCGCGTCAGCGCGGCCACCTCGATCGGGTCGCCGAGCGGTGTGGCGGTGCCGTGCGCCTCGACGTACCCGATGGTCGACGAGTCCACTTCGGACAGCTCGTGGGCGGTCCTGATCACCCGTGCCTGACCGTTCACGCTCGGCGCGGTGAAACCCACCTTGTCGGCGCCGTCGTTGTTGACGGCCGTGCCCTTCACGACGGCGTGGATCGTGTCGCCGTCCGCCAGCGCGTCCTCCAGCCTGCGCAGCACCACGGCGGCGACGCCGTTGCCCGCGACGACACCGTGCGCGTCGGCGTCGAACGGCATGCAGCGCCCGTCAGCGGCGAGGATGCCGCCCTCGGTGTGCTGGTAGCCCTCGTGGACCGGCGGCCTGACCGACACCCCGCCGGCCAGCGCGATGTCGCAGTCGCGGCCGAGCAGCGCCTGGCACGCCACGTGGATCGCGACCAGCGACGACGAGCACGCCGTCTGCACGGTGATCGCGGGCCCGGTCAGGTCGAGGTGGTAGGCGACGCGGCTGGCGAGGGTGTCCTTGTCGTTGGCCAGCAACAGGTCGAGCGGCTGCAGCCCGCCCGGCACCGCCGGGTTCCCGAACAGGTGCCGCAGCAGGTAGGTGTTGATGCTCGCCGACGCGTAGACGCCGACACCCTCCCCGTCGCCGAGGTGCCCCGCGTGCTCCAGCGCGTGCCAGGCGCACTCCAGGAACACCCGCTGCTGCGGGTCGAGCACCGCGGCGTCGCGCGGGCTGTAGCCGAACAGCTTGGCGTCGAAGTGCTCGATGCCGTCCAGCGCACCGCCCATCGGCACGAACCCCGGTTCGGCGCGTCGTCGCGCGGTGACCCCCGCGGCGTCGAGTTCTTCCTCGGTGAACCTGCGCACGCCGGCCTCACCGGCGAGCACGTTCTCCCAGAACTCGTCCACCGTGGACGATCCGGGGAACCGGCCGGCCATGCCGACGACCGCGATCTCCAGCCCGGTGTACCCGGTCATGTCTTCCTCCCTCTCGCCAGCAGCGCGTTCCTGCCGCCGGACGCACGGGACGCGGTGGTGCCGGTCCCGTCGAAATGAGCCGCCAGCGCGCGGACGGTCGGATAGGTGAACAACGTGACGGTCGGCACCTCTCGTGCGAGCACCTCCGCCAGCCTGCTGCGCGCCTTGACCAGCAGCACCGAGTTGCCGCCGAGGTCGAAGAAGTTGTCGTCGGCGCCGACCCGGTCCATCCGCAGGACCTCGCGCCACACGTCGGAGATCGCGCGCTCGGTCTGGTTGCCGGCCGGCACCACGACCCGTTCGGAGCGCACCGACTCCGGCTTCGGCAACGCCCGGTGGTCGAGCTTCCCGTTGGGGTTGCGCGGAATGGTGGGCACCTCGACGAACGCGCTGGGCACCATGTACTCGGGCAGTCCGCGCCGCAGGTGGGCCCGCAGTGCGGAAGGGTCGATCCGGCACCCCTCCGCGGCAACGGCGTACGCCACCAGCCGCACGTCACCCGGCACGTCCTCGCGCGCGATGACCACCGCCGCCCGCACCGAGGGGTGCCGGCTCACCGCCGTCTGGACCTCACCGAGCTCGATCCGGTACCCGCGGAGCTTGATCTGGTCGTCCATGCGCCGCAGGAACTCGATCTGCCCGTCCGGCAGGAACCGCGCGAGGTCACCGGTGCGGTACAGGCGCCCCGGCCCGAACGGGTCGGTCACGAACCGCTCCGCGGTGAGCTCCGGCCGGTTCAGGTAGCCGCGAGCCACCTGGACGCCACCGAGGTACAGCTCCCCCGGCACGCCGACGGGCAGCGGTTCGCGGTTGCCGTCGAGCACGTAGGCGGTGTTGCCGGTGATCGGACGCCCGATGGGCAGCGGGCTCTCGGTCCCGTCGCACTCCGCCGAGGTGATCCAGATGCTCGCCTCGGTCGGGCCGTAGACGTTGATGAACCGACGGCCCGGCGCCCACGCGGCGGCGACCTCGTCGGGGCAGGCCTCACCGCCGGCCATCAGCGTGCGCAGGCCGGGCACCAGCGCGGGATCGGTCAGCCGCAGCACGGTCGGCGGCAGGCAGGCCGTGTCGACGCGCTGCGAGTTGATCGTGCGGGCCAGGTCGGGTCCCGGCTGCAGGTCGTGCTGCGCCGCCAGCACGACGGTGGCGCCCGCGCTCAGCGTGACCATGATGTCGGCGACCGACACGTCGAAGCTGAACGACGCGAACTGCAGCATCCGGTTTCCCGGCCCGATCCCGATCATCCGCGCGAGCTCGTCCGCGAGGTTCACCACGCCCCGGTGCGGCAGCATGGCGCCCTTGGGCTTGCCGGTGGACCCGGACGTGTAGATGACGTACGCCAGGTCGTCCGGCTCGATGGTCCGTTGTGGACGTTCGACGGGGAGAGCGGACAGGTCGGTCTCGTCCAACGGCAGCGTGTCGGCGGCGGGAAACCGCTCCGCGAACCTCGCGAGCGTCACGACGAGGCGCAGGCCGGAGTCGGAGACCATGTACGCGAGCCGGTCGGCCGGGTACTCGGGGTCGAGCGGCACGTAGGCGGCGCCCGACTTGAGCACGCCCTGCTGCGCCACCACGAGGTCGATCGACCGCGGCAGGCTGATCCCGACCAGGTCGCCGTACCCGATCCCCAGCGAGCGCAGCCGGTGTGCGAGCTGGTTCGCCCGCTCGTCGAGCTGCCGGTAGGTCAGCTCCTGGTCCTCGAACACCAGCGCGACGGCGTCGGGCGTGCGGTCCGCCGACGCCTCGGCGAGCTCGTGCACCAGCACCCCGTCCAGACGCGGCTCCACGGGCGGGTTCCACTCGTCCACGATCTGCGCGCGTTCGGCGGGCATGATCATCGTCAGCTCGCCTACCGGGCACGACGGGTCCGCGAGACCGGCGGTCAGCAGCGTCTCCAGGTGGCCGAGCAGCCTGCGCGCGGTGGCCTGCTCGTACAACGCGCTGTCGTACTCCAGCTGCCCGGTGATCCCGTCCTCCGTCGACGTGACACCGAGTTCCAGGTCCCACTTGGCGGTGCCCGAGTGCGACGCGACCCCGTCCACGGAGACACCGGGCAGCGACAGGATCTCGTGCTGGCCCTCCTCCATGCCGACGATCGTCTGGACCACCGGCTGGTGCGCGGTGCTGCGCGGTGGGGCGAGGGCCTCGACGACCCGCTCGAACGGCAGGTCCTGGTGCTGCTGGGCGGCGAGCGTGGTGTCCCGCACCTGGCGCAGCAGCGACCGGAAGCTCGTCGCGGGGTCGACGCTCGTGCGGATGGCGACGGTGTTGACGAAGAAGCCGACCGCGTTCTCGAGCCCGGCCCCGCGGTTGCCGACGTTGGTGCCGACCACGACGTCGTCCGCGCCGGAGTACCGGTGCAGCAGGACGTTCCACGCGGTCAGCAGCACCATGAACGGCGTGACGCGCTCGGCCGTGCAGAACCGGTCGAGCCGCGCCTTGAGCGAGGCGGGCCAGGCGAACTCGACGGCACCGCCCCGCATCCGCATCACGGCGGGGCGCGGATGGTCCGTCGGCAGCTCCAGCACCGGCGGCACCCCGGCGAGCTGCCCTGTCCAGTAGTCGAGCAGCCGGGCGCCGTCCTCCCCGGCGAGCCACTCCGCCTGCCAGCGGCTGAAGTCCAGGTACTGCGTCGGCGCCGAACCGAGGCCGAGTCCCGCGTAGGCGGCGCTCAGCTCGGCGAACAGCAGCCGGGTGCTCCACCCGTCGCACACGATGTGGTGCATCGAGATCAGCAGCAGCGAGTCGGTCTCGTCGAAGACGACCAGCTCGGCACGCAGCAACGGCCCGTCGGCCAGGTCGAACGGCTCGCGCGCAGCCTCGGCGGCACGCTCCGCCGCGAACGCGTCACGGTCGTCGGCGTCGGCGTGCGTCACCACGAGCGAGAACTGCGGTTCCGGCAGGATCACCTGCCGGGGGTCGCCGTCGAGGTCGAGGAACACGGTCCGCAGCACCTCGTGCCGCCTGCCGACCTCGGTCAGCGCGGCCGACAACGCCTCGCTGTCGACGGATCCGCGCAGCCGGAAGGCGTAGGGCACGTTGTAGACGGGGCTGCCGGGGTGCAGCTGGTCCAGCAGCCACAGCCGCCGTTGTCCCGACGACACGGGGTGCACGTTGAAGTCCTCGCCCCGCTCGGCGATCCGCGCGAACACGGCCGCGCGCTTCTCGGGGTCCAGCGCTCTCAAGCGCCGCAACACGTCCTGCACGACTTCCCTCCCTTTCACAGATCGAGCAGGTCGGCGACGGAGAGCGAGGACCTGGCCTCTGCCCGGATCGCGCCGGCGGACACGGATGTGGTGTCGCGCAACCGGTCGACCTCGGTCGCGATGCCGGCCACGGTCGGGTGGTCGAACAACGACCGCATCGGCAGCCGGACGCCGAGCTCGCTCTCGATGCGCGACAGGATCCGGGCGGCCTTCAGCGAATGCCCGCCCAGGTCGAAGAAGCTGGCGTCGCGCCCGACCGGTTCCGCGCCGAGCACCTGCCGCCACAGGTCCGCGACGGCGACCTCGGTGAGCGTCCTGGGCTCTTCCGACTCCTGAGCGGTGACCTCCGGGTCAGGTAACGCGCGCAGGTCCAGCTTCCCGTTGCGGGTCAACGGCAACGCCTCCAGCGGCACCAGCGCGGACGGCACCAGGTAGGCGGGCAGCGCGCCGCGGACGTGGCGCATCAGCTCGTCGACCTGCTCGGCGCCGTGCCGGTCCTCCCGGGCGTGCTCCAGCACGACGTAGCCGACCAGGCTCACGTCACCGGCGGCGTCCTCGCGCGGCACGACCACGGCCTGGCGCACGAGTCCCGAGGAGTGCAGGCACGCCTCGACCTCGCCCGGCTCGATGCGGAACCCGCGGATCTTGACCTGCCGGTCGGCCCTGCCGAGGTACTCGAACGTCCCGCCGGGCAACAACCTCGCCCGGTCGCCGGTCCGGTACAACCGCGCGCCGGGCCTGCCGCCCAGGTGGTCCGGCACGAACTTCTCGGCGGTCAGCCCGGGGTTGCCGACGTAACCGCGGCCGACACCGTCACCACCGATGCACAGCTCACCGGCGGCCATCGGCGGAACCGGCTCCAGGTACTGGTCGAGCACGTACAGCTGGGTGTTGCTCAGCGCGCGTCCCAACGGGATCCGCCCCTCGGCGCGCTCGCACTCGTGGCTGGAGGCGAACGTCGTGGTCTCGGTCGGGCCGTAGCCGTTGACGACGTGCTCGGGACCGCCGGGGTGGGCGATCAGCGCCGCGATCGCGTGCTCGTCGGGCTGTTCACCGCCGAAGACGAAGTAGCGCAGCCCGGACAGCGCGTCCGGCATCTCCCGCGCCACGTGCATCGCGACCGACGTGGTGAGGAACAACGTGTCGATCACGTTGGCGCGCAACCACTCCCCCAGCGCCGCGGGGTCGAGTGCGACGTCCTTGGGCAGGCCGACCAGGCGGCCGCCGTTGAGCAGGGCGCCCCAGATCTCGAACGTCGCCGCGTCGAACGTGGTCGTGGAGGCCTGCGCGACCCGGTCGCCGTGCGCGAACTCGACGTAGTTCGTGTCGCGGACCAGCCGGACGACGTTGCGGTGGCTGACGCACACGCCCTTGGGCATGCCGGTCGAGCCGGACGTGTACATCACGTACGCGAGGTCGTCCGCGCCGACAGTCCGTTGTGGACGCTCGGCGGGACAGGTCAGGACCATCGCGGACAGGTCGACCAGCTCGACGTCCAGTGCCACCGGCCGGTCGGTGACCACGACGGGGGCCGCGGCGTCGGCGCACAGCGCCTGCAGGCGTTCGACGGGGTACCTGGGATCGAGCGGCAGGTACGCGCCACCCGCCTTGAGGACGGCGATCGCGGTGACGATCCAGTCGACGCCGCGCTCCAGCAGGATCCCGACGGGCGTTCCCGCGGTGACCCCGAGGGTGCCGAGGTGGGCGGCGAGCCGGTTGGCGCGCTGGTCCAGTTCGGCGTAGGTGAGCTTCTCCCTGCCGAACTCGACGGCGACGTCGCCGGGGTACCGGTCGGCCGTCTCCTCGAACAGTTCGACCAGCGTCACCGTCGGGTAGTTCGTCGCGTTGGCGTTGAGGTCGTGGACGATCCGGCCGCGTTCGTCGGCGGAGAGCAGGGACAGGTTCGACAGGCGTGCGTCCGGGGTCGTCGTGAGCTGGCCGAGCACGGTGGCGAAGCGCTCGGTCAGGTCGACGACGTCGGCCCGCTGGTACAGCGCGGTGCGGAACTTGACCCACCCGCGCATCTCGCCGCTGCCGGAGTCGGGCAGCTGCAGTTCGAGGTCGTAGAGCCCCTGACCGCTGGTGCCCTGGGTGAACGTGAAGACGCACCCGCCGGCGGCCAGCGGACCGGCGAGCGGCGGCGGGGAGGCGAACACGACCTGGAAGACCGGGTGCCGGTCCACCTCGCCCGTCTGCCCCAGTGCCTCGCAGACCTCGTGGAACTGCGTGTCGCGGTGGTCGAGCGCGTCCAGCACGGTGTCGCGCACGACGGCCATCGCCTCGCCGAACGTCGGGTCCCACCCCAGCCGCACCCGCAGCGCGAGCATGTTCACGAAGTAGCCGACCAGGTCGTGCGTGTCGGCGTGCTCACGGCCGGCGGACGGCGAGCCGACCACGACGTCCGACGAGCCGGTCAACCGGTGCAGCAGCACGGAGAACGCCGTCAGCAGCACCATGAACGACGACGACCGGTGCTTGCCCGCGGTCCGCCGCACGGCGTCGGCCAGTTCCTCCGGTACGACCAGGGGCAAGGCTTCCGCGGTGAAGTCAGGCCGCGCGGGCCTGGTGCGGATGCCGGGCAGTTCCAACGGTTCCGGCAGGTCGGCGAGATCTTCACGCCAGTGCTCGACGGATCCGGACGGCGCGGCGATGTCGCGGTAGGCGACCGCGGGCCGCGGCAGTGACACGGCCTCGCCGTCCACCGCCGCCTGGTAG
>JASLAV010000254.1 GCA_030146905.1 Lentzea sp.
GTCGGCGTGGACGAACTGCAGCACCAGGTCGCGCGGCAGCGGCAAGATCGGGATCCGGTGCCGGAAAAGAGCTTTCGGCACCAGGCTGCCGAGGAAGTAGTCGTGGATCTCGGACCCGGCGTCGGACTGCAGGATCAGGCCCGGTCGCGGCCGTGAGATGAGCAGGCGCGACTCGAACTGGGTGAGCAGGTGCTCCACCGCGGCCTTGTGCCTGCTGTAGAACGACGACGACACGCCCCTGACGGGCCAGGACTCGTCCACCCGGCGGTCCTTGGAGCCGGGCGAGTACGCGCCGACGGATGACATGTGCACCAGATGAGGTACTCCCGCGTCCGCCGCCGCGCCGAACACGCGGGCCGATCCCGCCACGTTCGTCCGATAGGTCAGCCGTTCGTCACGGGCGGGCTGGATGAGCCAGGCGAGGTGCACCACGGCGTCGGCCCCCTCGAACGCGACGCGCAGCGCCTCGTCGGCACCGGCCTCGCCGATGTCGATCGGCGTCCAGGTCACGCCGCGGTACGGCGGTGCGTCGCCCGGTGGCCTGCGGGAGACGCCGTGCGCCTCGATGTCCGGTTCGCCGGCGAGCCTGCGGAGGAGAGCGGTGCCGACGTTGCCGGTCGCGCCGGTGATGACCACCTTCACGATCGCGCTCGCGCGGTCTCGCGGTTGTTCGCCTTCTGGATGGCGTCGACGAGCTCGTCCTTGCTCATCCGCGAACGGCCCTCGACCTCCAGCCGCTTGGCGACGTCGTAGAGGTGCTGCTTGCTCGCGTTGGCGTCGACGCCGCCCGCCGTCTCACCCGGCGCCGGGGTCCCCCGTTTCGCCTGCTCGTCCGAAGGACCCTTCTCCTGCTTGGGTTCCCAGTGGTCGCCCACCTTCTCGAAGCCGTGCTTGAGCGCGGAGAAAGCGGTGCGGTGGGCGCGCTCGCCTTCCCCGTAGGTCTCGACCGCCGAGTCGTGCGCCTTGATCCACGTCCGCTGCGCCTTCTTCGGTGACCGCGCCACCGTGCTGGGCAGCTCCTGACGTCCGGGCATGGCTCTCCTCCCAGGTTTCAGCCTGCGTCGCCGGGTACCCGCCAGTCATGACCGCCATGCACGCCATCGACGTCCACAGCCCGCGCGACTCGCAGCTGGTCGGCTGGCTCCCCGCCGCGACTCCCTCGGAGGTGACCGCCGCACTGTCCACCGCTCGTTCCGCTCATCCGTCCTGGGCCGCCACACCCGCCGCCGAACGCGGTGCCGCGCTGAGGGAAGCGGCGGCAGCGTTGCGATCACGCGCGAACGACCTGGCAACGGTCGTGGAAACCGAGACGGGGCGGCCTTTCGCCTCCGCCCGCGAGGGTGTGCTGGCGGCTGTCTCGACCTTGGAGCAGTACGCAGAGCTGGGCCCGGTCCACCGTGGACGGTCGCTGCTCGGGTCGGCCGTCGACTTCATGGTGCCGGAGCCGCGCGGGGTCGTCGTGGCGCTGACGCCGTGGAACGACCCGGTCGCCGTCGCGTGCGGGCTCCTCGGAGCCGCTCTCGTCACGGGCAACGTCGTCGTGCACAAGCCCAGTGAGCGCTGCCCGCACACGGGTCTGCTGCTGGCCACCGTTCTGGCGGGCTGCTTCCCCTCCGGGGTGCTGCAGACCCTCGTCGGCGACGGAGAGATCGGCGACGCGCTCGTGCGTTCCCCCGAGGTCGACGTCGTCGCACACGTCGGCAGCACCGCGACCGGGCGTGCGATCGCCAAGGTCTCCTCGGCGAAGCTGTTGCTGGAGAACGGCGGCAACGACCCGCTGATCGTCGACGACGACGTGGACCCGGAGTGGGCGGCGGCGCAGGCGGCGCTGGGGGCGTTCACCAACGCGGGCCAGCTGTGCACCTCGGTCGAGCGGATCTACCTGCACAAGGCCGTCGCCACGCCGTTCCTCGAAGCGCTGTGCGAGCAGGCCCGCGCGTGGAACAACGACCCGCAGCCGCTGGTCGACACCCGCCACCGCGAGTTCGTGCACGACCAGGTGGCCGATGCCCTCGCGGCGGGGGCCTCCGCTCTGGTCGGCGGCTCGATCCCCGACGGCCCCGGCGCGTACTACCCGGCGACGGTGCTCTCGGAGTGCTCGAGCGCCATGAGGGTCATGTGCGAGGAGACCTTCGGCCCGGTCGCGCCGGTGCAGCTGGTGTCGTCGTTCGACGAGGCACTGGCGGAGGCGTGTTCCGGTGACTACGGCCTGGCGGCCACCGTGCTGACCAGCTCGATGGAGCACGCGCAACGGGCGTGGCGAGCGCTGCCGGTCGGCACGGTGAAGGTCAACGCCGTGTTCGGTGGCGCACCCGGCGGCGCCGCCCAGCCCCGCGGCGCGTCCGGCACGGGGTTCGGGTACGGGCCTGAGCTGCTCGACGAGATGACCACGACCAAGGTCGTGCACCTCGGCGTGCCTAACGGCCTGTCGTGATCAGCCGGAAGCCCGCCTCGGTGACCTTGTCCCGGGGCAGGGCGTTCCGGGTGTCGAAGATGAGCGGAGTCCTGGCGCGGGCCGCCAGCTCCGGCCAGTCGAGCTCGGCGAACTCCGGCCACTCGGTCAGCACGAGCAGGGCGTCCACGCCGTCCGCCGCGTCAGAGGCGGTGCCGGTGACCGTGATGCCGGGCCGGTCCTGCGTGACGCACGGGTCGTAGGCGCGCAGCTCGGCGCCTTCCTGGGCCAGGATCTGGGCGACCACCAGCGCCGGTGAGTCGCGCAGGTCGTTCGTCCCCGCCTTGAAGGTGAGCCCCAGCAACCCGATCCGGGTGCCGTCGAGCTCGCCGACCTCGGCGCGCAGCCGGTCGACGACGCGGTGCGGCTGACGGCGGTTGGTGCCGATCGCGGCGTCCAGCGTGGCGAAGTCGACGCCGGCCGACCGTGCCGTCTCCAGCAGCGCCAGGGTGTCCTTGGGCAGGCAGGAACCGCCCCAGCCCGGTCCGGGGGCGAGGCACGACGCGCCGATCCTGTCGTCCAGCCGCATGCCCTCTGTGACGCCGTCGACGTCGGCTCCGAGCGTCTCGCACAGCTCGGCGATCGTGTTGACGTAGGACAGCTTCAGCGCCAGGAAGCAGTTGCTGGCGTACTTCACCAGCTCGGCGCTCGTGTTGTCGGTGAGGACGACCGGCGCGCGGGTCTCCGCGTACAGCTCGGCCACCTCGTGGGCCCGCCGTTCGTCCTGGGCGCCCACCACGATCCGTTGCGGCCGCAGGAAGTCCTCGACGGCGTGGCCCTCGCGCAGGAACTCCGGGTTCGAGACGACACCGGG
>JASLAV010000256.1 GCA_030146905.1 Lentzea sp.
AACCGACGCCGGTTTCTGCGCGAACCGGCGCATCCGCTGCTTGAAGCGCGCCATGAGAGTGGTCACGACGCAGGAACGTACGGCATCGCCTCGGGGTTCCGCAGAGGTCTTGACTGTGAAGGCTCGTTTTGTCCGGATTTAACACCTCATCCGGTACGTTTGCGCAGCTCAGCGGTCGAAGCCGGTCTCGCGGGAGACCTTCTCCCACAGCTCGGCACCGGCACGGGCCTCGTCGAGGTGGGCGAGGACCGCGTCCAGTGCGAACTTCGTCGCGCTGAACGCCGAGAAGCCGCCGACCGACATCCGCCCGCCCATGCTGCTCATCTGCACGATGGCGCGCGCGCCATCGTGCATGTGCGGCAGCACCGCCCGGATGAGCGCGGCGGGGCCGAAGACGTGCACCTCGAAGAGATCGCGCAACTCCTCGTCGGTGGTCTCCTCCACGGCGCCCACGTGCGTGCGGCCCGCATTGTCGACCAGCACGTCGACGCGACCCTCCTCCGCGACGACGTTCGCGACGGTGGTCCTGATGGCCTCGTGGCCGGTCACGTCCAGCCGCACGGGGACGACCTGGCGAGGATGTGCCCTCACCAGGTCGTCGAGCGTCTCCACGCGGCGTGCGACCGCCCGGTGGAGAAACGTGGTCAAACGACCTCTAGGCGTTCACGCGGTGCGTCTCCGGCAGCTTGAGCACCGAGTACAGCGTCACGAACCCCATCAGGCAGAGGAACGCCGACACCGACATCGACGTCGCCGTCCACCCGAGCAGCGCCGTCATGATGACCGGCGTTCCACCGCTGACCAGGATCGACGCCAGCTGGTACGCGAGAGAGGCGCCCGAGTACCGCACGTGCGGCTCGAACAGCTCGCCCAGGTACGCCGCGATGGGCCCGTACACGAGAGAGGACGCGAGACCACCGACCGTCGTGGCGACGAACAGCCACAGCAGCGATGCCGTGTCCACCAGCAGGAAGTACGGGAACGCCCACACGATCAGGCCGATGGAGCCGGCGATGATCAGCGGACGGCGGCCCATGCGGTCGGACAGGTGACCCGCGTAGAGGATCGCCGGGATGCTCACGAGCGACGAGAGCAGGCTGACGATCAGCACCGAGTCACGGGACAGGCCCAGCGTGGTCGTGGCGTAGGAGAGAACGCCCGCGATCGACACGTAGAAGATCGCGTTGGAGGCGAACATCAGGCCGGCGCCCAGCAGGATCGGCTTGCGGTGCGTGCGCAGGGCATCCCTCAGCGGCGCGTGGGGCACGGCGGGTGCGTCGGCGCGGCGCTTCTGCATGTCACGGAAGACCGGGCTGTCCTCGACCTTCATCTGGATGAAGAGGACGACGGGGAACAGCAGGGCCGAGGCCAGGAACGGCACGCGCCAGCCCCACGACGCGAACGCCTCCGCGGACATCGTGGTCGACGCCAGGATGAACGCGACGTTGCCCAGGAACACGCCGATCGGGACACCGGCCTGGCCGAACGTGCCGGCGAACCCGCGCCGGTTCTCGCCGGCCGACTCGGTGAGCAGCAGGACCACGCCGCCCCACTGGCCGCCGACCGCGATGCCCTGCAGGAAGCGGAGCAGCACGAGCAGCAGGGGAGCGCCGACGCCGATGCTGCTCGACGTCGGGAGTAAGCCGATCAGGAACGTGGCACCGGCCATCATGGCCAGGCAGATGACGAGGGCGGGCTTGCGGCCGACCTTGTCACCGACGTGGCCGAAGACCAGACCGCCGATCGGGCGCGCGATGAAGCCCGCCCAGAACGTGCTGAACGACAGCAGCAACCCCACGACCGGGGTGGCCTCCGGGAAGAACAGCTTCGGGAACACGAGAGCCGCTGCGGTCGCGTAGATGAAGAAGTCGTACCACTCGATGCTGGAACCAACGAGTCCGGCTGCCATCAGCCTGCGCAGGCTCTTCTTTTCAGTCGGGGCGACACTGACCACAACTTCTCCTCACCAGGTGTCGATGAACGCGCGTTTCTTCCCGGGCTCGCGGGAAGCTGCGGGGGCCAGCGCCGTGGTGATCCAGCGGCGGGTGTCGGCCGGGTCGATCACGTCGTCGATCTCGAAGACCGAGGCGACGTTGAGCGCTTTGCCGTGCTCGTAGGCCATGGCGACCATCTGCTCGAAGCGCTGCCGGCGTTCCTGCTCGTCCTGGACGGCTTCGAGCTCTTTCCTGAAGCCGAGCTTGATGGCGCCTTCGAGGCCCATCGGGCCGAACTCGCCGGTGGGCCAGGAGATCGCGAACTGCGGGACCTTCAGGCTGCCGGCCGCCATGGCCTGCGCCCCGAGGCCGTACGCCTTGCGGAGCACGACGAGTCCGAAGGGGACGGTGATGTTGGCGCCCGTCACGACCATGCGGGTGAGGTGGCGGACGGTGGCGGTGCGTTCGGCGTCCGGGCCGACCATGAAGCCGGGCGTGTCGCACAGGGAGACGACGGGGAGGCCGAACGCGTCGGCGAGCTGCAGGAAGCGGGCGCACTTGTCGGCGGCGTCGGCGTCGATCGCGCCGCCGAGGACGCGGGGGTCGTTGGCGATCAGGGCGATGGGGCGGCCTTCGACGCGCACGAGCGCGGTGACGATGCCCTTGCCGAAGCCCTCGCGGAGCTCCAGGACGCTGCCGGTGTCGGCGAGGGTGGTGATGACCTCGCGGATGTCGTAGGCGCGGAGGCGGTTCTCGGGGACGGCGTGGCGGAGGAGGCGCTGGTCCGCGCACGACCAGGTGTGCGCGCCGGGGGATTGTCCGCTGCTGGCCGGCCCGCTGCCGGACGGCCCGGAATTGTCGGTGCTGTCTGGGAGAATTGAGTTCAGGGGTCCCCCCGGCGGCGCCGACGAAGGCTGCGCACTCGTGTGGGGGACGCCCGCGGGAGCCTGGAAGTACGAGAGGTACTTGCGCGCGACGGCCACGGCCTCTTCCTCGGTGGCGACCACGATGTCCACCACGCCGTTGGGCACCTGCACGTCCAGCGGGCCGATGTCCTCCGGCCGGAACACGCCCAGCCCGCCGCCCTCGATCATCGCCGGGCCGCCCATGCCGATGTTCGCGCCCTCGACCGCGATGATCACGTCGCACGTGCCCAGCAGCACCGCGTTGCCCGCGAAGCACCTGCCCGCCACCACGCCGACCAGCGGGACCTGGCCGCTCAACGTGGCGAACGCGTGGAACGAGCCGCAGTCGAGGCCGCTGACCGCGCTGTGGTCGGTGTCGCCCGGCCGTCCGCCGCCGCCCTCGGCGAACAGCACCACCGGCAGGTCCTCCTGCCGTGCCAGCGCGAACAGCCGGTCTTTCTTCTGGTGGTTGCGCATGCCCTGGGTTCCGGCGAGCACGGCGTAGTCGTAGGACATCGCCACGACCCGCCGCCCGTTCACGATCCCGATGCCCGCCACCATGCCGTCGGCGGGCGTGCGTTCGATCAGCTCGGCCAGCGAGCGGCGCTGCCGTTGCGCGGCGATGGCCAGGCCGCCGTACTCGACGAAGTCGGTGCAGAGGTCCGCGATGTTCTCGCGTGCGGTCCGGCCGCCCCTGGCATGCCTCTTCGCCGCCGCGTCCGGCCGGTCGAAGTCGTGCCGCGCCAGCACCTCCGCCAGGTCGGGACGAACGTGCTCCGGGTCCACCGCGACCGAGTCCTCAGCGGACTCACCGGCGCCCGACGCGAGCAGCTGCCCCTCGGCCACCGTGTCGCCCACCGACACCAGCACGTCACCGGACACCCTGACGACGTGCTGCATCTTCATCGCCTCCAGCACGACGGAGTCCGGTGAGACGCCGACGACGGTGCCCGCCAGCGGCGCCCGCATCCCGGAAGCCGGCTCCTCGGTGATGAAGTCGGTCGTCGCGCCCACGACGTCCTGGGCCAGCAGGGTCTTCAGGAACTCCAGGTTCGTGGAGACGCCCTCGATCCGGAACTCGCGCAGCGCCCGCCTGGCCCGGTTCAGCGCCACGTCCAGGTCCTCGCCGTGCACCACGACCTTCGCGAGCAGCCCGTCGTACCGGGTGCCGACCCGGTAGCCGACATACCCGTGCGTGTCGACGCGGACACCGGGCCCGGCGGGCAGCCCGAACGACGACAGCACACCGCCCGAGGTCTGGTTCACCCGCACCTGCACGGCGGAACCGCGGTTGGCAGGCGTGTAGTCCACCTCGCCGCCCCACGCCAGCAGCAGCTGCGTGCGCACGAGGTCCACACCGGACACCATCTCGGTCACGGTGTGCTCGACCTGCAGCCGCGGGTTGACCTCCAGGAACGCGAACGAGTCGCCGGACACCAGGAACTCCACCGTGCCGACACCGGTGAGCCCGGCCGCGGAGGCGATGGCCGTCGCGGCCTCGTGCAAGGTCTTGCGCGTCAACGGGTCCAGCAGGGGAGCGGGCGCGATCTCCACGACCTTCTGGTGCCGCAGCTGCAACGAGCAGTCGCGGTCGCCGATCACCGACGTGCCGACCAGCTGCACCTCGACGTGCCGCGCGGAGGGCATCAGCCGTTCGAGGTAGACGTCGTCCGAACCGAACGCCGCCAGCGCCTCCGCCCGGCACGCCTCGACCGCGCTGCCGAGGTCCTCCGGCGCGTGGACGGCCCGCATGCCCTTGCCGCCACCGCCCGCGACCGCCTTCACCATCACGGGGAACTCGCCGGGCGCCGCCTCCAGCACCGGGATCCCCAGCGAGGAGGCCAGCTCCCTGGCTCGCCGCTTGTCACCGAGCAACTCCAGAACGTCAGCGGAAGGCCCCACGAAGGCCAGCCCGCGGTCTGAACACGCCCGGGCGAACGCCGCGTTCTCCGACAGGAACCCCCACCCCGGATGCACCGCCTGGCACCCGTCGGCGGCGTCGAGGATCTGGTCGATGTCGAGGTACGGGGAGGCCCCGCGCAGCGCCACGGCCCGGTCGGCGAGCGTCACGTGCAACGAGGCGGCATCATCCTCCGCGTACACCGCCACGGTGCGAATGCCCAGGTCAGCGGCTGCGCGCAGCACCCGGACAGCGACCTCACCCCTGTTGGCGACGAGCAGCACGACGTTCCTCCTGAGCGACCGCTTAGTATGTGACGGCGGTCGCATGTTGCCATCTGGAGTGAACGGAAGTCCATACGGAACCGATCGTGGGGTTGAGGCGTCAACGGAACACTTCCCCGCAAACGGGCGATCCAGTTGGCAGACTTCCCCGCAAATCGCGAAGGGCTCCAGGAGGCCGCAGTGGTGTTCAAGAGGATGATGCGCGCGTTCGGCGTGGGCGGGCCGACTGTCGACACGGTGCTCACCAACCCGAACGTCCGGCCGGGCGAGGTGCTGTCCGGCGAGGTGCGGATCGCCGGCGGTGACCACCCCGCCGAGATCGACCACGTCACGCTCGCGCTGCTCACCCGCGTCGAGGTCGAGAGCGGCGACAACGAGTACAACACCAACATGGAGTTCCACAAGTTCTCCGTCGGCCAGCGGATCGTCGCCCAGCCGCACCAGAACCTGTCGCTGCCGTTCCAGATCCCCGTGCCGTTCGAGTGCCCGCTCAACGTCGTCGGCGGCATGCAGCTCGCCGGCATGCAGCTCGGCCTGCGCACGGAGCTGGAGGTCCGCGGCGCCGTCGACCCCGGCGACCTCGACCCGATCTGGGTGCACCCGCTGCCGTCGCAGGACGCGGTGCTGCAGGCCTTCGGGCAGATGGGCTTCCGCTTCACCAAGGCCGACAACGAGCGCGGCCGCATCCACGGCGTGCCGCAGCAGCTGCCGTTCTACCAGGAGATCGAGTTCTACCCGCCGCCGCAGTTCGCCGGTCGCGTCAAGCAGGTCGAGCTGACGTTCGTCACCACTCCGGGTGAGCTGCACGTGATCCTCGAGGCCGACAAGCGCGCCGGTCTGCTCCGCGCGGGTGGTGACGCGTACGGTCGTTTCGCCGTGCCGCACCAGCAGGCGGCCGCCACGGACTGGACCGCGACGATCAACCAGTGGATGAGCCAGGTCAGCGGTAGCCGCTGGTAGTCCTCGCGCTGCGGACCGCGACGAGTGACGGGATGATTCCCCGCGAGATCCCCGGCCTCACCGGGGAGTAGCGGAGGAGGCGGTCGTGACCATCGGAAGCGTCATCGGCGCACTCGTCATCGGTCTCGTCCTGGGCTTGATCGGCAAGCTCGTGGCGCCGGGAAAGCAGAACATCCCGCTGTGGCTGACGATCCTCGTCGGCGTCGTGGCGGCGTTCATCGGTTCTCTCATCGCGGGATGGCTCGGCGTGCAGGAGACCAGCGGTCTGTTCGACGTGTGGGAGCTGATCATCCAGATCGTGCTCGCCGCGATCGGCGTCTCGGTCGTGGCCGGGATGTACGGCCGAAAATCAGTTCGTTAGCGGGCGGACCATCCTCAGGACGAGGTCGGCGTACATGGCGCCGATCTCGTCCGGTGTCCGCTTGCCACCCGGCTGGTACCAGCGCGCGACGTCGATGCACAACGACAGCACGGCCAGGGTCGCGCCCTTGAGGTCGGGGACCTCGAACACGCCCTCCGCGACGCCGTCGGCGATGAACGACCGCATCTGCCGCTCGATCTGCCTGCGCAGCTCCGCCACCTTCGCGTGGTGTTCCTCGGAGAGCGCGTTGAGCTCGTACTGCACCACCCGCGCCGTCGTGTGGAACTCCGCGTGCCATCCCGCGAACCCCGCGACCGCGTTCCTCAGCCGCTCCGCCGCGTCGCGACCCTCGGTGCGCGACAGCAGCGCGAGCGACGTCTCGTGGCCGACGAGCGAGATGTTGTAGAGGAGCTCCTCTTTGGACCTGTAGTGGATGTAGACGGCCGCGGGGGACATCCCGGCGAGCGCGGCTATGTCGCGGGTGGTCGTGGCGTGGTAGCCCTTGCCCGCGAACGCGTGGGCGGCCGCGATGAGCATGCGGCGGGCGGCGGCCGGGGTGACCGTGCCCCAGGTCTCGTCGAGCAACGCGAACTCGTCCAGTCCGGTCGTCGTCATCGTGCCGCTCCTCGCGTGTTGACAGGTGCAGGATCGTACTGCACGCTAAGCGTGCGCTTAGGTCTAAGCAACCGCTTAGTATGGAGGTAGTGGTGCAGCGGACGCTGTTCAACGAGGATCACGCCGCGTTCCGGGAGTCGGCGAAAGCCTTCGTCGAGCGCACGATCATGCCGAACGTCGAGAAGTTCATCGAGGAACGGGTGATCGACAGGGACGTGTGGCTGGAGGCCGGTCGCCAGGGCCTGCTCGGCCTGGAGATCCCCGAGGAGTACGGCGGCAGCGGCGCGAACGACTACCGGTTCAACACGGTGTTCGCCGAGGAGCTGTGCCGGGTCAACGCGGCCGTCGCGTCGAGCATCGGCATCCACGGCGACGTCGTGGCGCCCTACCTCGTCGACCTGTGCACCGAGGAGCAGAAGCAGCGCTGGCTGCCCGGCATGTGCACCGGCGAGATCAAGACCGGCATCGCGATGACCGAGCCGTCCGGAGGCTCCGACCTCGCGGCGCTGAAGACGAACGCCGTGCGCGACGGTGACGACTGGATCCTCAACGGCTCCAAGACGTTCATCACCAACGGCTACACCGCCGACATGATCGTCGTCGCGGCCCGCACCGACCCGTCGAAGGGCGCGCGCGGCATCACGCTGTTCGCCGTCGAGACCGGCATGCCCGGCTTCGAGCGCGGCCGCAAGCTCGACAAGGTCGGCCAGCACCCGTCCGACACCGCGGAGCTGTTCTTCTCCGACGTGCGCCTTTCGAAGGAGCACATGATCGGCGAGGAGGGCCAGGGCTTCATCTACATGATGGAACGCCTGCCGCAGGAGCGGATCGGTGGCGCCATCTCGAACCTGGCGCACGCGCAGGGCGTCTTCGACGAGACGCTGGAGTACGTCAAGGAGCGCAAGGCGTTCGGGCAGGCCATCGGCAAGTTCCAGCACAACAAGTTCCTGCTCGCCGAGCTGCGCACCAAGCTGGACGTCTCGCAGGCGTTCATCGACGCGCTGACCATGCAGCACGTCCGCGGCGAGCTGAGCCCGGTCGAGGCGGCACAGGCGAAGTACTGGAGCGCCGACATCGAGAACGAGGTCATCGACGCCTGCGTGCAGCTGCACGGCGGCTACGGCTACATGACCGAGTACCGCGTCGCCCGCGCGTGGATGGACGCCCGCGTCACGAAGATCTGGGCGGGC
>JASLAV010000323.1 GCA_030146905.1 Lentzea sp.
GTGTGTCTGTGAACTCCCCAGAGCATGTTCCATGGCTGTGCACGACATGATGGGGGTCGGCTTGGTGCGCATGCCGGTACGACGACCGGCTGCGGCAACTGTTCCAGTGTGCCAGAACAGGCACTGCGGAATGAAATCGGGACTACTCCCCGCCCTCGCGCAGGCGCGTGAGCAGGGCCCTGTCGTGCTTGTCGAACGCGGTCTCCGGCAGCGATGCCAGCAGGTCAGGACGCCTTTCGAACGTCCTCACGAGCGATTGGTCACGCCGCCAGCGGTTGATCAGCCTGTGGTTTCCCGACCGCAGCACGTCCGGAACGGCGAGCTCGCGCCACACCTCCGGCCGCGTGTAGCTCGGGCCTTCGAGGAGCCCGTCCTGGAACGAGTCCTCCGCGTGCGACTTCGGGTTGCCCAGCACGCCGGGCAGCAGCCGCGCGACCGCTTCCACGATCGCGAGCACCGCCACCTCACCGCCGACGAGCACGTAGTCACCGATGGACACCTCGTCGACGCGCACGCGCCGTGCGGCGTCATCGACGACACGCTGGTCAATGCCTTCATAGCGACCGCACGCGAAGACGAGGTGCGACTCGGTCGCGTACTCGTGCGCGACCGCCTGCGTGAACGGACGCCCGGCCGGCGTCGGCACGATGAGACGCGTCTCGTCCGTGCACACGTCGTCGAGCGCGGGACCCCAGATGTCGGCCTTCATGACCATGCCGGGACCACCGCCGTACGGGCTGTCGTCGACGGCCTTGTGCACGTCCTGGGTCCAGTCGCGCAGGTCGTGGACACCGACGCTGATCAGGCCCTTGTCGATCGCCTTCCCGAGCAACGCGGCGCGCAGCGGCGCCAGGTACTCGGGAAAGATCGTGACGACGTCAATCTGCATCGAGCAGGCCCTCTGGCGGATCGATCACGACGCGACCGCCGCGAACGTCCACGGTGGGCACGATCTGGCGCACGAACGGCACCAGCGCCTCGCCGCTGTCGCGGATGATGACGAGCAGCTCGCCACCGAGGCCGTGAACGACCTCCTTGACCGTGCCGATCCTCGTGCCGTCGACGAGTTCGGCCGCGAGCCCTTCGAGCTCGTGGTCGTAGAACTCGTCGGGGTCGTCGGTCGGCGGGAGGTCGTCGGTGCTGCCCAGCAGCAACGTGCCGCGCAACGCCTCGGCGACGTCACGCGTCACGACTTCCTCGAAACGCACGAGCAGCCGCCCGGAGTGAGGCCGGGCGGCTGACACGGTGAGGCTTCGAGACGTGCCGTCGCGCAGCTTGGCCTGCATCGTCGCCCCGATCGCGAATCGCATCTCGGGGGAGTCGGTGCGCACGTCAACGGCCAGTTCGCCGGTGATCCCGTGCGCCTTGGCCACACGGCCGACAACTACGTCCATTGCCCTGGAACTCGCGTTCTCAGCGGTCGGTGTCGACGACGTCGACCCGCACGCCACGACCGCCGATACCGGCCATCACGGTGCGCAGGGCCGTCGCGGTGCGACCACCGCGGCCGATCACCTTGCCGAGGTCGTCCGGGTGGACGTGGACCTCGAGGGTGCGGCCGCGGCGGGTCGTGACGAGGTTCACCCGGACGTCGTCCGGGTGGTCGACGATGCCGCGAACGAGGTGTTCGAGGGCGTCAGCCAACAAACTCACGCCTCGTCCTTGGTCGCCTCGGCGTCAGCCTTGGGGGCGTCGTCCTTCTTGGCGGCCTTCTTCTTCGGCGTGGTGGCCTCGGTCATCGGCTCCTCGTTCGCGGCGGCGAGCGCGGCGGCGAACAGGTCGGCCTTCGACGGCTTCGGCTCCTTGACCTTCAGCGTGCCCTCGGCACCCGGCAGGCCCTTGAACTTCTGCCAGTCACCGGTGATCTCCAGCAGGCGCTGGACCGACTCGGTCGGCTGCGCGCCGACACCCAGCCAGTACTGCGCGCGCTCGGAGTCGACCGCGATGAACGACGGCTCTTCCTTGGGGTGGTACTTGCCGATCGTCTCGATGGCCTTGCCGTCGCGACGGGTGCGCGCGTCGGCGACCACGATGCGGTAGTACGGCTGACGGATCTTGCCGAGACGCTGAAGCTTGATCTTGACGGCCATTGGCCTGGTACTCCTCGAGCTCTGTGTTGGTGGTTCGCACAGCCGCGGCCCGGGCAGAGGGGCCGACCGCGACGGACAGCGGGCAATTGTGCCAGATGAGGGCCGCCGGATCCGAATCGGGGCTACGCGAACGACGCCACGCTGCCGAGCGCTTCCCGCACGGCTCGCGCGTGTCCGACCGCGCCGGGCGTGTCGCCGTGCACGCACAACGACTCCGCTTGGATCTTGATGACCGTGCCGTCGACCGCGACGAGCTCCCCGTCCAGGAGGCGCTTCGCCCGTTCGACGACCTGGTCGGTGTCGGTGAGCAGGGCGTCCGGCCGGCCGCGCGGGACCAGCGTTCCCTCCGGCGTGTAGCCGCGGTCCGCGAACGCCTCCCGGACGGGCCGCAGCCCCGCCCGCGCGGCCTCGGCGAGCAGCCGGGAGCCCGGCAGGCCGAGGATCGGCAGGTCCTTGAACGCCCTGGTGCCGTTGACCACCGCCTCCGCCTGCTTCTCGTGGTGCACCGTCGCGTTGTAGAGCGCGCCGTGCGGCTTCACGTAGACGACCTCGGTACCCGCTGCTCGCGCGCACGCGTCGAGCGCGCCGATCTGGTACAGCACCTCGTCGGCCAGCTCGGTGGGGTCGGCGTCGATGAAGCGCCGTCCGAAGCCGGCGAGGTCGCGGTAGGAGACCTGAGCGCCGATCTTCACGCCGTTGCGCGCGGCCTCCTCGCAGACCCTGCGCATCGTCGACGGGTCGCCGGCGTGGAAGCCGCACGCGACGTTCGCGCTGCTGATGACGCCCAGCAGCGCGTTGTCGTCGCCGAGCTTCCACACGCCGAAGCCTTCGCCGAGGTCGCTGTTCAGGTCCATCACATGACCCCGACGGAGACGAGCAGGAGGGTGAGTCCCGGCAGGAAGTTGTTCATCACGTGCGCCACGATGCTCGCACCGAGCCTGCGGGTGAGCAGCCGGGCTATGCCGATCGGGATGGCGATGACGAGCAGCAACGACGTGCGCAGCGGCTCGAAGTGACCGATCGCGAAGATCACGGTGGTGAGCCCGAACGCGGCCCAGCGGCTCCAGCCCTGGCGTTCCACCGCACCCCACAGCAGCCCGCGGTAGATGATCTCCTCGCACACCGGCCCGATGAAGCTGACGTAGAGGAACATCGTGATCGCGGCGGACAGCGGCAGGTTCGCCCCGCTCAGCAGGTCGCCGACGGCGCTGGTGGCGTTCTGCTCGCCGACGACCTTGGCCCAGATCGTGGCGGCGGAGTAGGTGAGGACGAGACCGAGGATGCCGAGCTTGAGCCCGATGGCCAGGTCCTCCTTGGTCATGCTGAAGCGCAGGTCGATCTTGGGACCGTTGCCCCGCACGTACGTGATGACGATGGCGGTGCCGGCCGCCAGGACCGTCGGCACGATCGACCCGATCAGCACCAGCGGCACCGAGTCGAGGAGGCTGACCCCTGACTGCCTGGCCAAGGCCGTGATGAACACGGCGCTGAGGATGAAGACTGCCTCCACCAGCAGGAACGCGCCGAAACCCCAGCGCTGGCCGACCCGCTCGGGCTCCGGGTTCCGGCTGATGTCCCGCACGCTCTCGAGAAAACCCCGCTTGGGCTTCACCGACTCCGGCTCACTCACGCTCTGCAATCTAGTCACGCCTCGGCAACCTGCCGGTGAACGAACGGCTGCGACACCTTCATGATCAGCTCACCTCGCGATCGACGGCTTCTGAAGCACCGATGCACTGTCGGTGCCTCGCGATACGCTTGGAGTGGGGACCGCGATCCCCCTTGGGGACGCTGTCGCCCCCTGAATCCGAGGCTACTTTGCTGCACCGACAGAAATCCGGCCAGGCACCTGGCCAAAAGATGGTCAGATCGGGTCCTCGCCGGATGTCCTGGATCTCCTGGTGAACGGATCGGCACGGACTCGGCCGCTAAAACTCAGCGACGCAAGGTCGTCTCCTGACCCATGTGCGAGAGCTTCTCGGGATTGCGCACCGCGTACAAGCCGCTGATCAGGCCGTTGTCGATCCGCAGGGCGATCACGGCGTCCAGTTCGCCGCCGAATTTGAAGATCAACGCCGGGTACCCGTTCACCTGAGCGGGTTCCATCGACCAGCCTTCCACCCTGGTCAGGCCGCCGAGGAGCATGCGCGCCACCTTCGAGGCGCCCACCACCGGCCGCTGGACCGCCTGCTTCACGCCGCCGCCGTCGCCGAGGAACACGACGTCCGGGGCGAGCAGGTCGAGCAACGCCTGCAGGTCGCCGGTCTCGGTGGCGCGCTGGAAGGCCGCCAGCGCCTCGCGGGACTGCGCCTGCGTCACGACTTCACGCGGACGGCGGGCAGCCACGTGCGAGCGGGCGCGGTGGGCGATCTGCCGGACGGCGGCCGGGTTCTTGCCGACGGCCGAGGCGATCTCGTCGTAGTCCAGGTCGAACACCTCGCGCAGGACGAACACCGCGCGTTCGGTCGGGGTGAGGGTTTCGAGGACCAGCATCACCGCCATCGAGACGCTGTCGGCCAGTTCGACGTCCTCGGCGACGTCCGGGGTGGTCAGGAGCGGTTCGGGGAGCCAGGAGCCGACGTAGGACTCCTTGCGGCGGCCCAGGGCGCGCAGGCGGCCGAGGGACTGGCGGGTGACGATCCGCACCAGGTAGGCGCGGTGGTTGCCGACGACGTCGTGCTCCACGCCCGCCCACCTGAGCCACGTCTCCTGCAGCACGTCCTCGGCGTCGGCCGCGGAGCCGAGCATCTCGTAGGCGATCGTGAAGAGCAGGTTGCGGTGGCTCACGAACGAGTCGGTGGCGACGTCCGGCACGGGTCTCCTCCTGAAACGGGTCTCTCCACCAGACACCGGCCGACCAGGATCTGTGACAGTGGCGTGAGTCACAAAGTCGCGCTGTCACAGGAGCGGGACCAGCGGCATCTCGTGGTCGTCAAGCAAGGCCCACGAGGGAGGAAACCCATGGAACCCCGCTTCAACCTCTTCGGCACCGAGACCGGCGGCAAGCTCGCGAAGCGCTTCGCCGGACTCGGCCAGGCGGTGCACCAGTCACCGCTGCCCGCGCTCACCGCCGAGCTCGTCAGCCTGCGGGCCAGCCAGCTCAACGGTTGCGGCTTCTGCCTCGACATGCACGTCAAGGAGGCCGTGGCGGCCGGCGAGGACCCGTTGCGGCTGCACCTGGTCGCCGGGTGGCGCGAGACCACGGTGTTCACCGAGGCGGAGCAGGCCGCGCTGGCGTTCGCCGAGGAGGGCACGGTGCTCACGCGCGAGGGCGTGAGCGACGAGACCTGGGACGCGGTGCGCAAGTACTTCGACGACGAGCAGGTCGCCGCGCTGGTCTGCCTGGTGGGGCTGATCAACGCCGCCAACCGGATGGCCGTCATCACGCGCCAGAAGGGCGGCTCGTACGAGGTAGGCGCGATGGCCCAGGCCAGCGCATAGGGCCTGCATCGAAGTCCGTGTTCGCGATAGCCGGGCCTGACGCGGCCCCGGAGGGACGGCCGGAACCACCTCAGGCTCGACTCTCATCGAACGAGACTTCGATGCAGGCCCTAGTAGATCCGGCCCCTGAGCATGATCATGCGCGGCGTCCGCAGGACCTCGAGGTTCTCGCGGGGGTCGGAGTCGTAGACCACGATGTCCGCGGCCGCGCCCTCGGTCAGCGACGGGAAGCCGAGCCATTCGCGGGCACCCCACGACGCGGCGCCGATGGCGTCCGAGGCGCTCATGCCCACGCGGTGCAGCGCGACGACCTCGTCGACGATGCGGCCGTGCTGGATGCCGCCGCCCGCGTCGGTGCCCGCGTAGACCGGCACTCCCGCCTCGATGGCGGACGCCACCGTCGTGGCGACGCGGGCGTGCAGGTCGCGCATGTGGTTCGCGTACGCCGGGTACTTGCCGGCCTTCTCGGCGATGCCGGGGAACGTCTCGATGTTGATCAGCGTGGGCACCAGCGCGGTGCCGCGCGCGGCCATCAGCGAGATCGTGTCGTCGGTCAGGCCGGTGCCGTGCTCGATGCAGTCGATACCCGCGTTGATCAGGCCCGGCAACGCGTCCTCGCCGAAGACGTGGGCGGTGACCTTGGCGCCGGCGTCGTGGGCGGCCTTCACGGCCTGCGCCAGCTCTTCGTCCGTCCACAGTGGAGCGAGATCGCCCACGCCGCGGTCGATCCAGTCGCCGACGAGCTTCACCCAGCCGTCGCCGTACGCGGCCTGCTCGGCCACGGCGGCCGCCAGGCCGGACTCGATCTCCACGCCGACGTGCGGGATGTAGCGCTTCGGCTTGGCGATGTGACGGCCCGCGCGGATGATCCGCGGCAGGTCCAGGCGCTCCTGCAACGGCGTGGTGTCCATCGGCGATCCGCAGTCGCGGATCAGCAACGTGCCGGCGTCGCGGTCCGTCAGCGCCTGCTCGACGGCCTCCGGCAGCTCTACGCCGCCCTGCGGGCCCAGGCCGACGTGGCAGTGCGCGTCGACCAGGCCGGGAACCAGGAACCCGCCGTCGACGACGGTCTGCGCACCCGGCACCGGCCTCGTGCGCACACGGCCGTTGACGACCCACAGGTCACGCGGTTCGCCGTCCGGGAGGACGACGCCGCGCAGGTGCATGGTCACTTCTTCTTGTCGTCCCCGTCGAACTTGAACTTCGAGGGGTCGAAGCCGGGCGGGAGCTCGTTCATGCCGCCGCCGATGTTCGGCAGGCCGCCGGGGGGCAGACCGGGCATGCCGGGGGGCATTCCCGGCATGCCGCCGGGGAACATGCCGCCGGGGAAGCCGCCCTTGACCTTCGGCGGCGTCGGGCCGCGTCCGCCCTTGCCCTTCTTTCCCTTCTTGCCCTTGCGGGTCTTGCTGGGGCCGTAACCGCCCATGCGGCCCGCCATCGACGCCATCATCTTGCGGGCCTCGAAGAAGCGGTTGACCAGGTCGTTGACGTCGCTGACCTTGACGCCGGAGCCGTTCGCGATGCGCAGCCGGCGGGACGCGTTGATCATCTTCGGGTCGTCGCGCTCGGCGGGGGTCATGCCGCGGATGATCGCCTGGATGCGGTCGAGGTGCTTCTCGTCCAGCATCGCCAGCTGGTCCTTCATCTGACCGGCGCCCGGCAGCATGCCGAGCAGGTTCGCGATGGGACCCATCTTGCGGATGGCGAGCATCTGCTCCAGGAAGTCCTCGAGCGTCAGCTGGCCGGTGTGCAGCTTCTGGGCTGCCTTCTCGGCCTGGTCCTGGTCGAAGTGCTGCTCGGCCTGCTCGATCAGGGTGAGGACGTCGCCCATGCCGAGGATGCGCGAGGCCATCCGGTCGGGGTGGAAGACGTCGAAGTCCTCGAGCTTCTCACCGTTGGAGGCGAAGAGGATCGGCTGGCCGGTGATCTCGCGGACCGACAGCGCGGCACCACCGCGGGCATCGCCGTCGAGTTTGGTGAGGACGACACCGGTGAAGCCGACGCCGTCGCGGAACGCCGTGGCCGTGTTGACCGCGTCCTGACCGACCATCGCGTCGACCACGAACAGGATCTCGTCCGGGTTGACCGCCGCCCGGATGTCGATGGCCTGCTGCATCATCTCCTCGTCGACGCCCAGCCGGCCGGCCGTGTCGACGAGGACGATGTCGTGCTGCTTCGCCTTGGCTTCCTCGATGCCGCGGCGCGACACCGCGACGGGGTCGCCGACGCCGTTGCCGGGCTCGGGGGCGAAGACGGGCACGCCCGCGCGGTCACCGACGACCTGGAGCTGCGTGACGGCGTTCGGGCGCTGCAGGTCGGCGGCGACGAGCAGCGGCGTGTGGCCCTGCCCCTTGAGCCACTTCGCGAGCTTGCCGGCGAGCGTCGTCTTACCGGCACCCTGCAGACCCGCCAGCATGATCACCGACGGCGGGTTCTTGGCGAGGTTCAGCCGGCGCGTCTCACCACCGAGGACGCTGACGAGCTCCTCGTTGACGATCTTCACGACCTGCTGCGCCGGGTTCAGCGCCTGGTGGACCTCCGCGCCCTTGGCGCGTTCCTTCACCTTGGCGATGAAGCCGCGCACAACGGGCAGCGCGACGTCCGCCTCGAGCAGGGCGACCCTGATCTCGCGCGCGGTGGCGTCGATGTCGGCGTCGCTGAGCCTGCCCTTGCCGCGAAGGCCCTGGAGAACCGCGGTCAGCCGGTCGGAAAGCGTGGAGAACACACCCCCAGACTAGCCAACCGCGCGTTCACCCGATCCCGTGGCTCGCCAGCGCTCGCAGCAGGACCGGCTCACGGCGTCCGACCGGAGCAGTGGAGATCTGCGCGAACCGCAGCCCGGCCTCGACCGCCGCACCGTCCGACACGGGGTCGTCACCGACGTACAGGCACTCGGACGGCTCGACGTCCAGGCGGGCGCAGGCGGCCTCGAAGGCCCGCGCGGAGGGCTTGGAGAACCCGATCTCGTAGGACAACGCGAACGCGTCGACGGACAGCGACTCGCGTGCGAAGACGCCGCGGATGTCCCACGAGACGTTGCTCAGCACCCCGACCTTCAACGGCCGTGCGGCGGCCAGTGCCGCGGCGGTGTCGGAGTACGGCAGCCAGAACGCCGGGTCGTGCAGGCGCTGGAACACCTCGTCGGGCATCGAGAGCCCCGCCAGCCGGAACAGGGTCCAGTACGCAGAACGGTTCGCCAGCGCGGTGAGGTCGCGCGCGTCCCACACGGCGCGTTCGGCGGCGTTCATCCGTGCCACGTGGGGAGCGGGCGCGCGCAGCACCGCGAGGTGTTGGGGTGACAGCCATCGGTAGGTGGGACGCCCGAACAGGGTGCCTGCGAAGTCGAAGACGACAGCCTTGATCACGACACCATGATGCGCAGACCACCCGACGTTCCCGCACGGGTGAGCAGCGTCACGCCGGTGAACCCGAAGGGCACCCACCCCGCCTCGAACTGCGAGCGCATCGAGGCCCCGCGGCGGACGTGCCGCTCGAACGAGTGGGTGCGCACGAGGCGGCGGCGGGCGATCTGGCCGTCGAGCGCCTGTGCCGCCGAGGCGTCCAGCCACAGGAAGTGGCGTGAGCGCCCCGACAGCAGACCGGCCAGCACCAGCATGAACCGCGTGCCCGCCCTGGTGGACGGCTCGTGCACGACCAGCAGGCCCTTGCAGAACAGTGCCGCCCAGAACACGCGCAGCCTGTGCGTGAGGTGCACGAAGACGCGCCAGTACTTGTACGGCAGCGGCACGCGCGGTTCGAGCCACGTGCGCACCTGGTCGGAGTCGAGGACGGTGACCGGCTCGTCCGCGTCCAGACGGGTGAGCAGCGTCGTCTTGCCCGCGCCGGGAATCCCGGCGAGGACGACGAGCGCGCGCGGTTTCACCCGGACGACGGCGATCTGCGTGTTCAACACGGCGGTCATGTCCTAGAAGACGTTCCGACCATCCTTCTCGTTCAGTTTGGCCCTAAATCCGACAAATGCACAGGTTTCTAACGCCAGACAACGGCGCGGTAGATGTTGTCGGGGAAGTTCGCGACGCCGATGACCTGCCCGACCTCGCTCAGCGCCGACACGTTGTGACGTGTGGCACCGGGCACCGCCGGCAGCACCGTCTGCGTGCCCGCCCTGTCCCAGGTCGCGGCCGACGTGCCGACCGTGCCCGCGACGACGCCGGAGTTGTTCACGTCGCGCGCGCTCGAGGGTGCCGGGGCCAGCACCTCCGTGTCGCCTTCGAAGAGGTCCCACCTGACCGCCTGCGACGAGATGTCGCCGACCGCGAACCCGTTGTCGTTGATGTCGAACGGCCGCGCCCCTGCGCCCAGCTGGGTGCGGGTGTTGTTGCGCAGCCACAGCACGCCGTTCCCGCCGACCGTGCCGGCCGCGTCGGCGAGCTGGTTGGCCCCCAGCAGCACTCCCGCGTCGAGCACCGTCCGCACACCGGAGGCGTTCCAGCGGACCACGTCGTTGCCGGAGGTCCCGACGACCCAGTTGCTCGTGGTCACGTGCTGCCCGCTGCCCGCGCCCAGGACCGTCGCCTCACCGATCGAGTTCCACAGCACGGCCTGGCTCACGCCGTTGACCACGGCGGTGCCCGTGACGCTGCCGCCGTCGCTGATGTCGTACGCGACGGAGCTCGTCGCGCCCGCCACGGTCAGCTGCACCAGCGCACCGGACGGGTTCCACTTCACCGCTTGGGTGCGACCCGCCGAGGTCACGGCGTAACCGACGACAACGTTGTCGCGGCTGATCGCCGCCGCCCACGAGTCGAACCCGAGGTCAGCGAGCTTCTTGATGCCGTCGAACCGGTCCCAGCGCACGGCGTGCTGGGTGGTTCCCGAGCCGTAGGAGACGCCGGCGATCGTGCCGGCGTC
The DNA here is from genome assembly GCA_030146905.1 of Lentzea sp. The sequence goes on from JASLAV010000323.1 coordinate 10,404, forward strand.
GTTGATGTCGACCGCCGTGCTGCGGAGGTCGCCCGGCAGGGTGCCGAGGTCCTCCGCCGCGAGCGGTGCCGCCTGAGCGGTGGCCGGGATGATCAGAGCCGCCGCGACGGCGGCCACCAATGCGATTCTCACGTTCTTCCTCCCCAGTCAGAACAACGAGAACCCGACCTTGCCCGGACCGCGCCGGGGTTGTCCAGGAAGCTGTCTCGTTGTCAGAACCGGGATCAACCGGCGGTGTCACCGCGCGGAGCCTCCCCCGGCCCCACCGATGATCACCGCCGGCCCTGCCCGTCCGGGAAGTGGTCCACCCCTCGAGGACGCTTTCCGGACACCACGAAGACTGCCGGGTTCCGGAAGCCCGCAGGAGCGTGAGCACCCGGAGTGGTTGTGCGTAGACCTACTCAACCTCTACCTGGCGGCGTCGAGCACCGCGCGTTCGATCCGCCGCCGATCGAGGTCCGCGCCGGTGATGCTGAACGAGTCGACGACCGTCGCGCCCAACGTGGACACACGCGCCCACTGCACGTCGACACCGCACTGCTCCAACGCGCCGGCCACCCGGTGCAGCAGCCCGATCCGGTCGGCGGCGCGCAGTTCCAGCACCACCGCGCCGGTCGACTCGTCGTCGAACCACAGCACCTTGGCGGGCGGCGGGTCGAGCGGCGGGCCGCCGTAGTCGCGTTCCTTCGCGGCGAGCTTGTCCGCCAGCGGCAACGAGCCGTCGATCGCCCTGGCCAGCTGTTCGCGCAGCAGTGACGCGTCCGGCAGCGACCCGAACCGCGGTGACACCGTGAACGCGTCCACCGTCGCACCGCCGTGCGAGCGCAACGTCGCCGCGTGGACTTCCAGCGAGTTCAACGCGAGCACGCCCGCCGCCTTGGACAGGACACCGGGACGGTCGGGAGCGAGCACCGTCACGACCGCCGCGTGGTCCTGCTTCTCCAGCAGCACGTCCGGTTTTCCCGACACCGCGACGCGTTCGGCCATCTCGACGTGCGCCGGGTCGAGCGGTTCCGGTTTGGGCAACGCCTCCCCCGCCATCGCCTTGCGGCAGCGGCTGACCAGGTCGGCCAGCAGCGCGGCCTTCCAGTCCGTCCACACGCCGGGTCCCGTCGCGATGGAGTCCGACTCCGCCAGCGCGTACAGCAGTTCGAGCAGCACCGCGTCGCCGCCGAGCGTCTCGGCCACCCTGTGCACGGTCGCCTCGTCCTCGACGTCCCGCCGGGTCGCGGTGTGCGGCAACAGCAGGTGGTGGCGCACCATCGCGGACAGCGTCTCGACGTCCTGCGGCCACAGCCCGATCCGCTCGCCGATCTGGGTCGCCAGCGCGGCCCCCACCTCGGAGTGGTCCTGCTGCCGCCCCTTGCCGATGTCGTGGATCAACGCGCCCAGCAGCAACAGATCGGGCCGTGACACCGTGGTGGCGAGACGAGCCGCGTGCGCGACCGTCTGCACCAGGTGCCGGTCGACCGTCCACACGTGCGCGGCGTCGCGCGGAGGCAGGTCCCGCACCGCACCCCACTCGGGGAACAGCCGGCCCCACAGACCCGTGCGGTCCAACGCTTCCACGACGTCCACGAGCCCGCTTCCGCTGCCCAGCAACGCGAGCAGCTCCTCGCGGGCCTCGCGCGGCCACGGCTGGCGCAGCTCCGGCGCCGTGTCCGCGAGCCTGGTCAGCGTTCCGGACGCGATCGGGTGCTTGCTGCGTGCCGCCGCCGTCGCGACACGCAACAACAACGCCGGATCACGGCTGGGAATCGCGTCACGGGCGAGTGCGACCTCAGACCCGTGCAGCACAACGCCTTCGTCCAGCGGTCTGCGCTGCGGCTGTCCTCTCAGGAACGCGCCGAGCCCTCGTTTCGGTGCGGCGGCCCGGGCGGTGCGCATCGCCACGTCGAACGCGTACACGACCGTGCGTGCGGCAGACGAAAGCGAACGGGCCAAAGCGAAGCGGTCGGTCAGCCCCAGCGCGGAGGCCACTTCGTCACCGTCCTGTGCCCGCAACACGTCACGTGGTTTCCGCGCCACACGGCGGAGTTCGGTGCGGACGTCCAACAGGAACCTGCGGGCTTCCGCGACGTCGGCGGACGGCCGGTCCACCACCTGCGCGATGGACAGCGCGTCGAGGATCGTGATGTCCCGCAACCCGCCGCGACCGTGCTTGAGGTCGGGTTCCACGCGGTGCGCGATCTCGCCGCTGCGGCCCCAGCGCTTCTGCGACGACTCGGCGATCTCGTCCAGCCGGTTGCGCACGTTGCCGCGCCACGCCTGCCGGGCGCCGTCGGCGAGCTTCTGGGTGACCTCCTGGTCACCGGCGACGTGGCGGATGTCCAGCAGTCCCAGCGCGGTCCGCAGGTCACCGGCGGCGACCCGCAGGGCCTCCCCGACCGTGCGGACGGAGTGGTCGAGACCGATGCCGGAGTTCCACAGCGGGTACCAGAGCTTCTCGGCCACCACGTCGATGTTCTTGACGCCGTTGTGCACCAGGACGAGGTCGAGGTCGGAGTAGGGCACGAGCTCACGCCGCCCCAGCCCGCCGACCGCCACGAGCGCGACACCCGGTCCGGATGTCCCCGCTCCCCCCGCGTGTTTGGTCAACCAGAACTCGTGCAGGTCCACGAGTGCCTCGCGCAGAGGTTCGGCGGCCAAGCGACGACGACCTGGCACGAGCAGCCGTTCGCGCGCTCGCACCAGGTCGTCAGCCGTGACGACGGCCGTTTCGTTGTTCTCCACGGACCGTCTCTCCTTCAGTTGTTTACAGCGCATCCGTTCCGCGTTCGCCCGTGCGCACACGGACGACCGTCTCGACCGGAGTGACCCAGACCTTGCCGTCGCCGATCTTGCCGGTGCGGGCGGCCTCGACCACCGCTTCCAGCACCTTGTCGACGGCGGCGTCGTCGATGACGACCTCGATCTTGATCTTGGGCACGAAGTCCACCGAGTACTCGGCGCCGCGGTAGACCTCGGTGTGGCCCTTCTGGCGGCCGTACCCCTGCACCTCGCTGACGGTCATGCCCAGCACCCCGAGCTGTTCGAGGGCGCCCTTCACGTCGTCGAGCGTGAACGGCTTGATGATCGCGGTGACCAGCTTCATGACTTGTTGCTCCCCTCGAGGACCGCGGTCGCACCCGCGGCCGCGCTCGGCTTGCCGGTACCACGCGCGCTGGTGAGGCTGCCGTACTCGTAGGCGCGCTCAGCGTGCTCAGCTTCGTCGATGCTGACGGTCTCCGCTTCCTCGGAAGCGCGGAACCCGACCGTGAACTTCACCAGGTAGCCGAGGGCGAGGCTCAGCACGAACGAGTAGGCGAGCACCGCGAACGCGCCGACGGCCTGGCGCCACAGCTGGTCGACGCCGCCGCCGTAGAAGAGGCCGTTGACCTTGGCGGGCGCCGTCTCGCTGGCGAAGAGACCGATCAGGATCGTGCCGGACAGACCACCGACGAGGTGCACGCCGACGACGTCGAGCGAGTCGTCGAAGCCCAGGCGGTACTTGAGCGACACGGCCAGTGCGCAGAGGACACCGGTGATCGCGCCGATCGCGATGGCGCCGATCGGGGTGACCGCGGAACAGGCGGGCGTGATGGCGACCAGACCGGCGATGACACCCGACGCGGCGCCGAGCGTGGTGGCCTTGCCGTCGCGGATGCGCTCGGTCAGCAGCCAGCCGAGCATCGCGGCGCAGGTGGCGACGAGCGTGTTGATGAACGTGACACCCGCGGTGCCGTTCGCGCCCAGTGCCGAACCGGCGTTGAACCCGAACCAGCCGAACCACAGCAGACCGGCGCCCAGCACGACCAGCGGCAGGCTGTGCGGCTTCATGGGCTCCTTCGGCCAGCCGACGCGCTTGCCGAGCACCAGGGCCAGCGCGAGACCCGCGGCACCGGCGTTGATGTGCACCGCCGTACCGCCGGCGAAGTCGATCGCGAGGAGCTTGTTGGCGATCCAGCCACCGGGGTCGACGACGTTGCCCGCCTCGTCCTTGCCGTCGAAGTCGAACACCCAGTGCGCGACCGGGAAGTACACGATCGTCGCCCACAGACCCGCGAACAGCAGCCACGGGCCGAAGCGGGCGCGGTCGGCGATGGCGCCGGAGATCAGCGCGACCGTGATGATCGCGAACATCGCCTGGAACGCCACGAACACGGTGCTCGGGATCTTGCCGGACAGCGAGTCGGCGCCCAGCAGACCGTCGAGGCCGAAGAACTCGAACGGCTTGCCGAGCAGGCCGGCGCCGACGTCGGCGCCGAATGCCGTCGAGTACCCGAACAGCACCCACAGGACACCGACCACGGCCATGGCGCCCAAGCTCATCATCATCATGTTGAGCACGCTCTTCGAACGGACCATGCCCCCGTAGAAGAAGGCGAGGCCCGGCGTCATCAGCAGCACCAAGGCGGCGCTGGTGAGCACCCAGGCGGTGTCCCCTGTATCCACTTCGACCTCCACTGCACGTCGGTTGCAGGGAGCATCGGGATGTCCTGTTTCGCGGACCCACGTGCAACGTTTCGCGGAGGTGAACTGTCGGGC
>JASLAV010000337.1 GCA_030146905.1 Lentzea sp.
CGACCACGGCGACGCCACCCTCGAACGCCTGGCCGCGACCACGAAGGTGCCCGCCGGCGTCTTCGAACCGATGGCGCGCCAGCTCCAGACCAGGGGCTACGTCACGGAGTCCGACGCCCACTACCGCTTCACGCCCCAGGGCACCGAGGTGTTCGCCGACCTGGTCGCCGCGTGGCGCCGCTGGCTGCTGGTCAAGCTCACCGACTGGCACTGCGACGACATCGACTTCACCCGAGCGGTGGACCGCGTGGCCACCGAACTGACCACCAGCGGCCGAGCCCTGACCACGGACCGCCACCCCGCCTCGGTGTGACCGCATTTTGCGGAGAAGGCGCCTACCGGCTGTGTAACAGTGACGGCCGGGATGGGTGTGCAGCAGTAATTCTTTCTGTGCCCGCGCTGGTGTCGACGCGGTGGACGGGGACTCGGACCGAGCCAGCTTCGCCCGGGAGGGGAGGAGCGGGGTGTCCGCAACGTCGATCTTCGGCAACGTCCCGCCGCGCAACCCGGACTTCACCGGTCGCACGGACTTCCTGCGAGAGCTGGAACGCCGACTGTCGCACGGCACGACGGAGGCCGCGCTGCCGGAAGTGCTGCACGGCATGGGCGGTGTGGGGAAGTCGCAGCTCGCGACCGAGTACGCCTACCGCCACCGATCGGACTTCGACGTGATCTGGTGGATACCCGCGGAGCGGTCCGTCAAGATCGTCGCCTCATTGGTCGAGCTGGGCACCCGACTCGGGCTGAACATCGGCGACGCCTACATCGGAGTGCAGGAGGTGGTGGATGCGTTACGCGGCGGTCGGCACCCCAACGTGCCGCCGAACTGGTTCCTGGTCTTCGACAACGCGGACAGCCCCGCGGCCGTCCAGCAGTACCTGCCGACCGGTGGCTCGGGCCGAATCCTCGTCACCTCGCGCAATTCGCAGTGGTTGAGCGTCTCCCGATCGCTCGAGTTGGCGGTCTTCCGCAGGTCGGAGAGCGTCCGGTTGCTGCGTCGCCGGGCTCCCGACCTCACCGAGCAGGACGCGGGCGGGCTCGCGGAGGCGTTGGGCGACCTGCCACTGGCCATCGCCCAGGCGGCGGCGTGGAGCGTGGAGACCGGCATGGCGGCCCGTGAGTACCTCGAGCTGCTCCAGGAGAAGCAACTCGAACTGCTCGACTCGACCACGACGCTCGACTACCCGCTGTCGGTCGCCGGCATGTGCGACCTGTCGCTGACCGAGCTGCGCCGCGAGAACCCCTCCGCCCTCAAGCTGCTGCAGGTGTGCGCGTTCCTCGCGCCCGAGCCGATCCCGCGCACGGTGTTCGCCAACGGTCGCGATGCCGACGTGGACCCCGAGTTGTCCGAAGTGCTGCGCGACCGGCTCAAGCTGAACGAGGCGATCCGCGACATCAACCGCTTCGCGCTCGCGCGCATCGACCACCGCACGGACTCGGTCGAAGTGCACCGCTTGGTCGGAACGGTGCTGGTCGGCCGGATGAGCGACGGGGAACGGGAGCGGATGCGGCGTGCCGCGCGCCTGATCCTCGCCGCCGGCGAGGCGCACGCCGCCGCGCACGCGTCCGAGAGGGAGGGTGGCATGCAGGCGACGACGTGGCCGCGGACGGCATCGGAGCCCGCCACGGTCCCGGATCACCCGGCCGCGTTGGCGGTGGCGCTCGACGTGGCCGGTGCTCTCCGCGCTTCAGGCGACGTCCGGACGGCGTGCCGGATGGACGTCGAGACGTTGGAACGGGCGACTGCCGCGCTCGGCGCCGACCACCCGACGACGTTGGCGGCGGCGGTCGCTCTGGCCGACGACTTCCGCGCGCTGGGCGACGTCCGGACGGCGTACCGGATGGACGTCGAGACGTTGGAGCGCGTGACCGCCGTCCTGCGGGCTCCCGACCGGGACGACGGGGCGGAGTCGGCGCGCCGGGAAGCGGTCGAGGCGCTCAGGAGCAGGTTGGTGGCCGACCACCCGGCCGCACTGCCGCGAGCGAATGGCGACCCCGTGCCGGAGTGAGTACCCCGCGCCGGGGTTACTCGTCCTGCCGCGCGGCCAGCCAGGCGTCCAGGTCCGCCATGGCGGTGGTGCCGTCGGCGTAGAAGCGGATCGCTTCGACGAGGGCCGTCACGCCGTCGGGGTAGTTCGCGCAGGTCCGCAGGATGCTGACGATGTCGGTGCGGTCGGCGGGGAGCCGGGGGATCGAACCCGCGAACGGCAGGTCGCGCAGCACCAGGTCGCGGCCCTCGCGGGTGTCGAAGCCGGGAGTGCGGAGCAGGATCTCGACGCCGACGCGCAACGCCGTCACCTGGTCCGACCGCGGTTGCCGCTGCTCCCGCCGGTCGGGTGACGCCTGCGGCCGGTAGTCGTCCACCAGCCTGACCCACGCCTTGGCCTGCACCTCCTTCACGTCCACCCGCACCAGGCGGAACGCGTCCGGGTGCGCGGCCGGGTGGTGCCGGACCACCGACTGGTAGAACAGGTCGGACGTGATCAGCACGAGGGTCGCGTTCGAGCCCTTCAGCGCCGACTTGGCCTCGGCCGCGTCCAGGATCCGGCAGACGAAGATCAGCTCCGGGCTGGTCTTGCCGTGCGCGTCGTGGGCGACCTCGCCGAAGTGCACCGCCATGCGCATGCGCAGCCGGGCGCCGTGCGAGTGGGTCGCGTTGTGCTCCCGCAGCCTGGCCGCGACGCTCGTCGGCAGCCGGTCGACCAGGTGTGCCTTGGCGATGTCACCCGGCAGGACGATGACGAGGCTGTCACCGGCGTCGTCCACCGACCTGTCGTCCCACGGCAGGTCGCAGTCGGCGAACGCGCC
>JASLAV010000354.1 GCA_030146905.1 Lentzea sp.
CTTTACGCAAACGTTACGGCTGCCCGGATCCCCTGGAGGGTCTCCGTCCGGCGCACCTCGGCCGCTTCGAACGCATCTGACGCGCGATCGGCGCCGGGAGTTCCACGCGCGACGGATCCGTCCACGGCGTTGTCATGTGGACGGACGCGGACCGCTACCGCTGGTCGCCGCGCCGCAGGCAGAAGGTGACGGCGGGTTCGGGGAAGATCGCGGCGCGCGAGTCGCCGCAGGCGGCGCCGTCGGTGGAGCCGGTGAGCACCTTGGCGACCTTCACCGAGTCCTTGGTCGTGCAGTCGACCTTGGCGATGCCGGTCTCCTTGTCCTGGCCGTAGCAGGAGCCCTGCACGAAGTTCGGCATGAGGCAGAGCGTGGAGTCGCCCGTGTACGTCGAGTAGTCCATGCCGCCGGACGGGCACTTGTCCTCGTTCCACCGCAGGACCTTGGCGATCTTGACGTTGGCCTGCTCCGAGGTGCAGTCGAGTGCCTCGTACCGCGGGTTGTCGAGCGCGCCGGAGATCCGCGCGCAGTCGCCGGCCCGCGCCGTCCGCGCGGCACCGCCGAGCTGGTTCACCACGAACCCGCCGAGCAGGACCAGCACGACGACAGCGGCGATACCCAGGCCGACCTTCTTCATGGCCTGGGTATCGGCGTCAGGCGGGGGTCGACTCAACCGGGTTCACCCGATCAGGAGCCTTCGTGCACGCCCATGCAGTAGACCGAGGCGGGCTCGCTGAACCGCAGCTCGCTGGAGCCCTCCGGGCACACAGTGCCCTCCTCCGGCAGCCCGTCGACCTTCTTCACGATCTTCACGGGGGACTCGGTGGTGCAGGCCTCCTTCTTGAAGGCGCCGTCGTCACCGGAGGTGTAGCAGTTGCCCTCCGCGAGGTTCGGCATCAGGCACAGCGAGTCGCCACCCGACTTGACCGGCTCGTAGATGCCCTCGTCGGGGCAGGGGTCCTCGGCGCTGTTGAGCACCTTGGCGACCCGGTGCGTGGCGGCCGTGTCACCGCAGCTCTGCGACGAGACGTTCCAGTCGCCGTCGGGCTTGTCCACGTCCTTCGGCGACGCGCTGACGCAGTCGCCGACCTTGGTGCCGTTGAGCGCCGTGAGCGCCCACACGCCGCCGCCGACCAGCACGACCGCCAGCACGCCGACGATCACGAACTTCAGCCAGTTGTTCTTCTTGGGCGACTCGTCGGTCTCGGCCGGTGCCACCTCGGCCGGCGTCTCGACGGGATCAGTCGACTCGGTGCTCATGGCCGAGAACGTACGACACCTCGTGTTGGCTGGGTGTGTCGCCTCACAGTTCTGGTGACCGAGCGCAGTCCGCGCCTCACCGACCGCACGCCCGGCGACGCGCCCACCCCTCATTTGGCGTCGTCAGGGAGACTTGCACGCGTGACCGATGGCCCCTTGATCGTCCAGTCGGACAAGACGCTGCTTCTCGAAGTCGACCACCCGCTCGCCGACGAAGCGCGCACGTCCATCGCGCCGTTCGCCGAGCTGGAACGGGCTCCGGAGCACGTGCACACCTACCGGGTGACGCCGCTGGCGTTGTGGAACGCGCGCGCGGCCGGTCACGACGCCGAGCAGGTGGTCGACGCGCTGGTGCGGTTCAGCCGCTACCCGGTGCCGCAGCCGTTGCTGGTGGACGTGGTCGACACGATGGGCCGCTTCGGGCGGCTGGTGCTGACCAACAGCCCCGCGCACGGGCTGGTCCTGCACACCAACGACCGCGCGGTGCTCGAAGAGGTGCTGCGCAACAAGAAGATCGCGCCGATGTTCGGCGCGCGGATCGACGACGACACCGTCATCGTGCACCCGAGCGAGCGGGGACGGCTCAAGCAGCTGCTGCTCAAGGTCGGGTGGCCGGCGGAGGACCACGCCGGGTACGTCGACGGCGAGGCGCACGCGATCGAGCTCGACGAGAAGGACTGGAAGCTGCGCGACTACCAGCGGCTCGCCGCGCAGGCGTTCTGGGCGGGTGGCTCCGGCGTCGTCGTGCTGCCGTGCGGCGCGGGCAAGACGCTGGTCGGCGCGGCGGCGATGGCGGAGGCGCAGGCGACCACGCTGATCCTGGTCACGAACACCGTCGCGGGCAGGCAGTGGAAGCGGGAGCTGATCGCGCGCACGAGCCTCACCGAGGAGGAGATCGGCGAGTACTCGGGTGAGCGCAAGGAGATCCGGCCGGTCACGATCGCGACCTACCAGGTGATCACCCGCAAGTCGAAGGGCGAGTACAAGCACCTGGAGCTCTTCGACTCCCGCGACTGGGGCCTGATCGTCTACGACGAGGTGCACCTGCTGCCGGCGCCGGTCTTCCGGATGACGGCCGACCTGCAGTCGCGCCGTCGTCTCGGGCTGACCGCGACGCTCGTGCGCGAGGACGGCCAGGAGGGCGACGTCTTCTCGTTGATCGGGCCGAAGCGCTACGACGTGCCGTGGCGCGACATCGAGGCGCAGGGGTGGATCGCGCCCGCCGAGTGCACCGAGGTCCGCGTGACGCTGACGGACAACGAGCGGCTGCAGTACGCGACGGCGGAGCCGGAGGAGCGCTACAAGCTCTGCTCGACCGCGCGGACCAAGATCCCCGTGGTGCGCAGGGTGCTGGAGCGGCATCCCGACGAGCCGGCGCTGGTGATCGGTGCTTATCTGGACCAGCTCGACGAGCTGGGCGAGGAACTGGGGGCACCGGTGATCAAGGGGTCGACGAAGAACAAGGAGCGCGAGGAGCTGTTCGACAGGTTCCGCAGGGGCGAGCTCAGGACGCTGGTGGTGTCGAAGGTTGCTAACTTCTCCATCGACCTGCCGGAGGCGTCCGTC
>JASLAV010000369.1 GCA_030146905.1 Lentzea sp.
CGCGCGTTCGACGTCGAACTGGCCGCACTCGACGCCCTCGTCACCACGTTGCCCGAGTTCGCCCCGCCAAACGCACGCGAGCTGTGGGTGATACCGCCCGCGGTCGATCCGGCGTCGCCGAAGAACCGGCAGCTGACCTCCGACGAGATCGGCTCGGTGCTGGCTTCGATCGGCCTCACTGCCGACGCCACCTCGTCCGGTGTGACCGTCGTGCAGGAACAGCTGCTGCCGCAGGATGCGCGACTTGTGCTCCAGGTGTCGCGGTGGGACCCGCTCAAGGACATGCCCGGTGTGATGCGCACAGCCGACGGTCTTCCGTCGGACGTCCACGTGGTGCTCGCCGGCTCGGACCCGGAAGACGTCCCGGACGACCCGGAGGGGCGCGCTGTCCTCGCCGAGGTGCAGGCTCTGCTCGCTGAGATGCCGGACCGGGACAGAGCGCGCGTGCACCTCGTGAACATCTCCCTGAAGCGGCCGGGGGTCAATGCGCTGGTGGTGAACGCGCTGCAGCGCAGGGCCGACGTGGTCCTGCAGAAGAGCCTGGAGGAGGGCTTCGGGCTCACCGTCACCGAGGCCATGATCAAGGGCCGCGCAGTGGTCGCCTCCGCGGTCGGGGGCCTGCGTCACCAGGTGGCGGACGGTTACAGCGGCCTGCTCGTCGACCCGACCGACCTCACAGGCGTGCGCGCTGCGATCATGAGATTGCTCGACGATTCTGAACTGCGTCGGGACCTCGGCAGGCACGCCATGACCCAGGCGCTGGAGAAGTACACGATGCCGCGCCTCGCCGGCGACTACCGGCAGTTGATCACGAGGATCACCGAGTCCGGTCCCGCGCCCGTCAACGGTCGGGCGGGGCGGGGCGGGCCTGCGGCCACGACCGGCCGGCAGTAGCCCCGCACCTCCGGTCTGCGCCGCCAGCGACCTGTGCTGTCCCGGTGGACGGCGGACGCATGCTGCGCTGCATGAGTGTGGCTCCTGCCAGAGCGCAAGGTGCGCGCACGCCGTCCCTGTTCACGCAGCGACTGCGCGACCGTCGTGAGGCCGAGCGGTGCCGCCCCGGCGCAGTCATCCCCACCGGTCACCTTCAAGTCGTCGGGTACGACGCGGCCAACAGCGCGGGCTGCGCGAACGACCTCAGCCGCCTGTCGGTCGCTCATCGCGGATGACATCCGGTGGACTCAGCTGCTTCCCGATAGCCCTCCAGTCGCTCGCAGACCACCGGGAGCAACACCTCCGTGATGTCCGCGCCGGTGCTGATCGTGTTGATCTGATCCCGTGAAGGCAGTCGATTCACCACCGCCGGACGTCGAGCGCCCGCGAACGCGAGAGCCCCCACCTCGCGCGCCGCTGCGCGGTTATCGATGCTCACCAAGTCCAGTTCGGGGAACGCCAGGCCACCGTGGACGACCGCCGGACGCTGCACTGTCCGGACGGCCGACAACACCGGGTCATCGCCAGATGTCCCGGCCGCCGGTCGATGCGGGTCGGCCCGCGTCGTAGAGAGCGGACTCAGCGAGCCACGTGGTTGTGAGATCATAATGGGTGGGCCATGATATTTCGGTGCAGCCCAAGCAGATCGCCCTTGAGGTGACTCGCGACCTCGGTGAACGCGGGTCCCGTTCGGAGATCACCAGTGCCGACCCGGCCGCATGCCCGTCGAGCGCGGCGAGAGCTGCGCTGATGGCGGTGCCGTTGTGGTGGACTCGGTGCGCCCATGCGGTCGGGCCAACGGGCAGGCGCGCAAGGCTGGGCGCATGAACGGGCACCGATCCGGTGCGCCCGCACGCATCGGGATGCTCACCTTCGAGTACGGATCCATCCGCTGCGGTGGGCTGGGAATGGTGGTGACGGCGCTCGCGCGAACGATTGACCGGGAGCGCTTTCGGCCTGTCGTCGTCCTCCCTCGCTCCGGACACTCGCCGACGTGGCGACACGTCGAGCGGCGTGTCCTGCCCCATGCGGTCGCCGATCGCTACGACGACGACGGCGTCGAGGTCTGGCTTCTCGCGAACGAGCAGCTCGACAATGACGTCGTGTATCCCGAACCATATGGGCACACCGGTATCAAGAAGACGGACGAGTACGGGGAACGCGTCGCCGATCTCCTTGCCGAACTCGACCTCGATCTTCTCCACCTCCACGACGCCTACGGCTACAAGTGCCTCTGGGAGGCGCGGCGCCTCGGTGTACCAACCCTTTACACCGTCCATCGTCTCCACAAGGACGATCCCACTCTCGCATTCGCCGAACTCGTCTTGATGCGGCTCGCCGACCGGGTCACCACCGTGAGCGAGCCGTACCGGATCGAGCGTGCCGACCTGTTCGAGACGAGGGACGACGTGGTCGTCATCGAGAACGGGATAGATCTCGACTTCTGGTCGCTCGCGGCGATGGGCTCCGATGTCGCCGACCGGGCCGTGCGCCGCCGACTGCTCGCGGAGGAGCTGGGGCTCGGTGACGCACCGGTGTTCGCGTTCGTCGGTCGACTCGATCCTTACCAGAAGGGCGTCGAAGTGCTCCTCGACGTGCTCGCGTCGTACGAGGCGGCCCCGACGTTCAACGTGATCATCGCGGGCGAAGGCGACCGCGGACTCGCCGACCGGGTCGCGGCAGCGGCCACCCGCTTCCCTCTCCAGATCCACGCATTCGATCGTGCGCTCACGTCCGAGGAGGTGCGCGACCTCTTCGCCGCGGTGGACGCCGTGCTCATCCCGTCGCTCTACGAACCGTTCGGCCTCATTCTCCTCGAGGCGATGGCGATGGGCGCGCTCCCGATCGCATCGCGAACCGGTGGTCTCGCCACCGTGCTGCACGGTGCGACATTCGGTCACGCGGTGACACCGGGAGAGCCCTCCGCACTAGGACGTGCGATCGACGCCACTGCGACGCTCCTGCGGGAGGAGCCCGACGTTGCCTCCACCGCCCGTCGCGCCGCGGTCGCACGTGCCACGCACTACTCGGCGAAGCGGATGGCCGACGCCTATGGCGACCTCTACGCCAGCACACCGGGTGTCAGTGCGTAGCGAAGCGAACGGACCAGTGCGGGGGAGCGTTGCCGCGGTTCGGCCAGAACAAGCTATCCCTCAAGATCCAGGAGCGTGAGGCCGAGATCCGGCCCGGTAACACCTGCGCAGTTCGCTGCGCGACTCCGTCACCATCACCTCAAGCGTAGGGCGGACGGTGGCGCTGAGCAGGTGACCGCCTCGGGTCGTGCCGTCGCGCAGGCCCTGTGGGGTGCCAGAACTCTGCAGCCACACGCTGACCTGCGGTGATCAGGTTCTGTCATCCTGCAGGCATGATCGTGGGCGTGGCGCTGCGACTGCTGTATCTCGTCTTTGTTCGGCTCGGTTCTCGCGGACGCCGGCATTGACGTTGTGAAGATCCCGCCGAGGTGTTCGCGGGCTAACTGCCACGCGGAACGGTTTGTCGGCACTGTCGGACGAGAGCTCACCGACCGGCTGCTGTTCGTCAACCAGCGGCACCTGACGTCAGTGCTGTACCGCTACGTATCCCACTACAACCCGATCACCCGACCGGAGACCCAGGCTGTAGATCCGTATGTCGTCGGCGAGTGCTTGGCGGCTTGATCAACGAGGACGAACCTGCATAAGCGTGATCCGCAGGTCAGGCACGTTGAGCCATGTTTTGGCACCCCACAGGAGAACAAGATCGTGTTTCTCCCACACCTCGCCCAGGCCACCCGACCGGCGCGGTGGCCGGAGCCTGGGGGCATGCTGACGGCCATGAATCGTGAGCACGACGTCGTCGTCTACGGCGCCACCGGGTTCGTTGGGGCGCTGACCGCCGCATACCTGGCCCGGCACGC
>JASLAV010000430.1 GCA_030146905.1 Lentzea sp.
GACGACAGCGCAGGAGTTCTGGGAGACCTTCTACTCGGAGCGGGACCAGGTCTGGTCCGGGAAGCCGAATCCGTTGCTGGTGCGCGAGGCCGAACGGCTCACGCCCGGCAGCGCGCTCGACATCGGGTGCGCGGAGGGTGGTGACGCCGTCTGGCTGGCCAAGCGGGGCTGGCGGGTGCTGGGCGTCGACGTGTCGCAGGTCGCGCTCGACCGGGCGCTGAAGCACGCGTACGACGCCGGCGTCGAGATCTCGGTGGAGCGGCATGATCTCAAGGTCACGTTCCCCGAGGGCCTGTACGACCTGGTGAGCGCTCAGTTCCTGCACTCGCCGGTCGAGGAGGACGGGGAGCGCAACAGCATCCTGAAGCGGGCCTCGCAGGCGGTGGCGCCGGGTGGCCACCTGATCATCGGCGGGCACGCGGGGGCTCCGTCGTGGTCCGAGCACCAGGACTACTACTTCCCGACGACCAAGGACGTGCTCGACCACCTGGCGCTCAAGGACAACTGGATCATCATCACCGACGAGGTGGTGGAACGGCCGCTCACCGGGCCGGACGGTCAGCAGGAGACGCGCAAGGACAACGTCCTGACCCTCAAGCGGCTCTTCTAGAAACGCGAAGGCCACCCTCGGCAACGTTGCCGGGGTGGCCCAAGGAGTACTCGTCAGGCGGAACGGATCAAGCGGTCCATCGCCTGGCGGTTGATGATCGAGCGGAGCTCGCCGGTCTCCTCCGCGCTGTGGCGCGACAGGATGGCGTCCAGTTCGAGTCGGTCGCTCTCGGTGGTGTAGCTGGCCAACTGCCGCTCCAGGCTCTGGCGCTTCGTGCGAGCGGCACGGCGGGAAGCCAGGCTCGAGCGCAGGGACTTCACGGACAGGTCGTGGCGGGTCATCGTGTCCTTCCAATCTTGGTTACGATTCGATAATACACCCTGTTCAAGAGACCTGTACCGATGAAGAAGCGAGTTAGCTCACGTACTCGTCGAGCAACCTGAGCGCCCGCGCGTACTTCGCCTTGAGACGATCTTGTGTCGCCTCGTCCAGCCGGGCGATGCGGGCGGGGGAGAGGTTGTCGCTGATGTCCGCGCGCTTCACGGAGAGTGCCAGCGGGTTCGCCGCCACGCGCCGCAGGTAGTCCTCCTGCGGCTCCTCCGGCAGGTGTGACAGCGCCACGACGGCGTCGACCACGGTGGCGGGACAGCCGCGCGCGAGCAGGTCGTCCGCGGTCACCGGCGTGTCCTCGACGACGTCGTGCAGGACGGCGGCCATCTGCTCGTGCTCTCCGGTCACGGAGGCCATGACCCGCAACGGATGCCCGATGTACGGCCGGCCCGACTTGTCGACCTGCCCGTCGTGGGCCGCGGTGGCGATCGCGATGGCGTCTTCGAGGGTGAACACGCGGACCAAGCTAAACCAGGGCTTGACCAGACGCAGTGGTCTAGTCCATTTTTAGTCCACTCACAACATGGCCGCCGCATGATGTGTGGAGGTGGACCATGTCCAAGACCAGACGAGCAGCCATAGCGCTGTTGTCCGCGCTGTTCGCCTGCGCCGGTCTGGTGTTGGTGATCAACGGGAGCGCTGCCGCCGCGAACCTCGCGGCGAACAGCGGCTTCGAGGCCGGCAACCTGAGCGGTTGGACCTGCACCGAGGGCACGAGCGTCACCAACAGCACGAAGCGCACCGGCACGTACGCACTGCAGGGCGCTCCCGCCGGGCAGAGCAACGCACGGTGCCAGCAAACCGTGACGGTGCAACCGAACACGGCCTACAAGCTGTCCGCGTGGGTGCAGGGCAGCTACGTCTACCTCGGCGTCACCGGTGGCGTGGAGAAGAACACCTGGACGCCGGGTTCCGGCGGCTTCTCGCAGCTCACCGTCGACTTCACGACCGGCAGCGCCACCAGCGTCACGATCTACCTGCACGGCTGGTACGGCCAGCCCGCCTACTACGCCGACGACGTCAACCTCGACGGCCCCGGCACCCCGCCGACGACCACGAGCACCACGACGTCGACCACCACTACTACGACCACGACGACCACCACCACGACCAGCAACCCGCCGAACACCGGTCTGCCCAAGCACGTCCTGACGGGCTACTGGCAGAACTTCTACAACGGTGCGCGCGCTCTGAGGCTGGCGGACGTCCCCACCACCTACGACATCATCGCGGTCTCGTTCGCCGACGCCACGGCGGTGCAGGGCCAGGTCGCGTTCAACCTCGACCCCGGCCTGAGCAGCCAGCTCGGCGGCTACACCGACGCGCAGTTCCGCGCGGACGTCAAGACCGTGCAGAGCCGCGGCCAGAAGGTGATCCTCTCCGTCGGCGGTGAGAAGGGCACGATCAGCGTCGGCAACTCGACGGCGGCGACGAACTTCGCCAACAGCGTCAAGGGCCTGATCTCCAGCTACGGCTTCAACGGCGTCGACATCGACCTGGAGAACGGCGTCAACGCCCAGTACATGGGCCAGGCGCTGCGTGCCATCCACGCCGGTGGCGGCACCGTCATCACCATGGCGCCGCAGACGATCGACATGCAGAACGTCAACGCCGAGTACTTCAAGCTGGCGCTGGCCACCAAGGACATCCTGACCATCGTCAACATGCAGTACTACAACTCCGGCTCGATGCTCGGCTGCGACCAGCAGGTCCACAGCCAGGGCACGGTCAACTTCCTGACCGCGCTCGCGTGCATCCAGCTGCAGAGCGGCCTGCGCGCCGACCAGGTGGGTCTGGGCCTGCCCGCGTCGCCGTCGGGTGCCGGTGGCGGTTACCAGTCGCCGTCCAACGTCAACAACGCGCTGAGCTGCCTCGCCCGCGGCACCAACTGCGGGACGTTCAAGCCGAGCACGACCTGGCCGTCCATCCGCGGCGCCATGACGTGGTCGATCAACTGGGACGCCTCGAACAACTGGCAGTTCGCGAACACCGTTGCCCCTCATCTGGACTCCCTGCCCTAGATGATGGAAACCCGTCGGTGTCACGTCCACAATGGACGTGACACCGACGTCCGTTCGGAGTAGCCGCTGCTGCCTCCGCGTCACCAACGACACAGCGGTTCGGCCGGGCGGCCACCGCCCCGTCCAACTAGGTTGTGCACATGTTCCACACGCTGGCCGTGCCCGTGATCGCCGCGCCCATGGCAGGCGGAGCCTCCACCCCCGAACTGGTCGCCGCGGTGAGCGAAGCGGGTGGGTTCGGGTTCCTCGCGGCCGGTTACATCACGGTCGAGCAGCTCGCCGAGAAGATCCAGCGCACCTCCGAGCTCACCGGCAAGCCGTTCGGGGTCAACCTCTTCGTGCCGGGCACGAGGCCGACCGCGGACATCTCGTCCTACGTGCGGCGCGTCACGACGTACGCCGAGAAGATCGGCGCGGCGCCCGGCGAGCCGCGCTGGGACGACGACAACTACGCGGCCAAGCTCGAACTGGTGCTGGCGCTGCGGGTGCCGGTGGTGTCGTTCACGTTCGGGCTGCCCGACGCCGACGACGTGCGGCGGCTCAGGGCGACCGGCACCACGATCGTCGTGACGGTCACCACGCCGAGCGAGGCGCGGCAGGCCCAGCAGATCGGTGCGGACGTCCTGTGCGTGCAGGGCGCGGACGCGGGCGGTCACCGCGGCACGTTCACCGACGACGGCATCTCCCCCGGCGGTGGTGAGCTGTACGGCACCCTCGCGGCCATCAGGCTCGCGAAGAGCGCCGCCGACCTGCCCGTGATCGCGACCGGCGGCCTCGTGACCGGCGCCGACGTCGCTGCCGTGCTGGCGGCGGGAGCGGTCGCGGCGCAGCTCGGCACCGCGTTCCTCGGCAGCCCGGAGGCAGGAACCGCCGCGGCGCAGCGGGAGGCGCTCGCGGAAGGCGGCCGGCGCACGGCGCTCACGAGGGCGTTCAGCGGACGGCCCGCCCGCGGCCTGGTGAACCGGTTCCTGATCGAGAACAGCGCGCACGCGCCCGCCGCCTACCCGAACGTGCACCACCTCACGAGGCCGGTGCGCGCGACCGGTGAGCTGGAGGTCATGTCGCTGTGGGCGGGCACGACGTACCCGCTCGCGACCGCGGAACCCGCCGGCGAGGTCGTGCGGCGGATCGGCGCCGAACTGGACGAGGCGGTCAAGTCCCTGGCCGAGCGCTTCCCGCGCGGCTAAGAAGGAGAGCGTGACCTCGCTCTCGGATGAGATGTTCCAGGCGATGATGGACTGGAACCCGATGTTCGCCACACTCGTCGGTGTTCCCGGCTGGGACGACCGGCTCGACGACCTCAGCGCCGACGGCCACCGGGCGATGCGGTCCAGGCTCGCCGGCATCCTCGACCGCGTGGACGGCAGCGGTGAAGACCCGATCGCGCAGGACGTGATCCGGCACCAGGCCCAGGCGATCATCACGCAGATCGACGCCAGGCTGGTCGAGCACACGGTCGCCACCTCGATGACCGCGCCGGTCGCGAACCTGCTCGCGATGACCTCCCAGGTCGACTTCTCCCAGCGGCGCCATCTGGTGCCGAGGTTCATCAGGCAGGCGGGCAAACGCTTGCTCGACACCGACCGCAGGCCGTTGCGCCGGCACGCGCAGAGCGGAGCGGCGCACGTCGAACGGTTCCTCGCCTCCCCGAAGCAGGAGTGGGAGGGCGAACTGGACGTGCGCGGGGAGTTCGCCCGGTTCCGCGAGGTCCTGCTGGGGCTGCCGGGCCGTGACGACGAGCAGGCAGGGCTCTGCTGGCTGCCGGAGGGCGAGGCGAACTACGCGAAGCTGGTCCGCAGCTTCACGACCACCTCCTACACCCCGGCCGAGCTGCACCGGCTGGGACTCGACCTCATCGCGGCGTTGCGCGAGGAGTACGCGGAGATCGGGTCGCGCGTCTGGGGCACCGGTGACGTCACCGAGATCTTCCGCCGGCTGCGCACGGACCTGTTGTGGGCCAACGAGGAGGACATGCTCACCAGCGCGGTGGAGGCGATGGCGCGTGCCGAGGCGGAGGCGCCGAACTGGTTCGGTCGGCTGCCGGGCGCGCGGTGCGAGGTGCGGCTGGTGCCGGAGATCGACCGCGACACCGCCCCGCTCGCGTACTACCTGGACGCGGCCCTCGACGGGTCGCGTCCAGGCACGTACTGGCTGAACCCGCTGGGCGCCACCGAACGCAGCCGCACGCTGTCCGAGGTGGTGGCGTTCCACGAGGCCGTGCCCGGCCACCACTTCCAGCTGTCGATCGCCGCCGAGACCGAGCTGTCGAACCTGCGGAAGTTCGCGTTCATCGAGGCCTACCTGGAGGGCTGGGGTCTCTACACCGAACGGCTGGCCGACGAGATGGGGCTGTACTCGTCGGACGAGGCACGGCTCGGCATGCTCGGGCTCGACGCGATGCGCGCGGGACGGCTCGTGGTCGACACCGGGCTGCACGCGTTCGGGTGGAGCCGTCAGCGGGCCGTCGACTACCTGCGCGAGAACACCGTCATGTCGGACTCGGAGATCCACTCCGAGGTCGACAGGTACATCGAGGTGCCCGGCCAGGCACTCGCGTACATGGTGGGACGCCTGGAGATCCTGCGGCTGCGCGCGGAGGCCAGGTCGGCGATGGGCGAACGGTTCGACATCAGGGCGTTCCACGACCTGGTGCTGGAGAACGGTGTGATGCCGTTGTCCACTCTCGGAAATCTTGTCACCGCTTGGTCGGGAAGGGTCTGAATGTCGCTCGCCGATGACATGTTCCAGGCAATGATGGACTACTCGCCGTTGCAGGCCACGATGCTGGGCGTGCCGGGCTGGGAGGAGGGGCTCGGAGACCTGAGCGTCGAGGGCCAGCGGGCGAGCAGGGACCGCATCGCGGAGATCCTGGGGAGGGCCGAGACGGACGAGTCGGAGGACCCCGTCACGCTCGCGGTGATCAAGCAGCAGGGCAGGGCCATCGTCGACCGCATCGACGCCAGGCTGGTCGAGCACACCGTCGGCACCATGAGCGCGCCGGTGAACAGCCTGCTCATGATCTCCTCGAAGCTGGACGTGTCCCGGCGCCTCCACCAGTTCCCGCAGTACATCGCACAGGCTGGCGAGAGGGTGCGCGACTCCGGCCGCCGGCCGCTGCGCCGTCACCTCCGGACAGGCGTGCAGCGCATGGACGGCTTCCTGGCCCTGCCGGCGCAGGAGTGGGAAGGCGCGCACTCGGACGCGATCCGTGTCGCCATCGCCGGGTTCCGCGACGTGCTGGCGTCGATCGAGGACGGCCGCGACGACGACAAGGCGGGGCTCTGCTGGCTGCCGGAGGGCGAGCAGAACTACGCGAACCTCGTCCGCGACTACACGACGACGTCCCGCACTCCCGACGAGCTGCACCGGCTGGGGCTCGACATCATCGCGTCGCTGCGCGACGAGTACGCGGAGATCGGCTCGCGGCTTTGGGGCACGAAGGACGTGCCGGAGATCTTCCACCGGTTGCGCACGGAGCTGTTGTGGGAC
>JASLAV010000432.1 GCA_030146905.1 Lentzea sp.
CCAGGTGTCTACAGCCTGGTCTACGCCGGCCCGCCCACCGCATCGGACTTGGCTCTCGGCAACGAGGTCCGTGCCGCTTGGGCTCGCTTCGCGCACACCGGCGCTCCGGGGTGGCCCGAGTACCGGCCCGGTGGGCAGGTGAAGATCTGGGACGGCCGCAATCCCGTTGGTCGTTATCCGGAGGAGACGTCGCGTCGCGTAGCGCGTGGGGACGGCTTCGGCCCGTATGGACCGCTGTGAGTGGTGGCGTTGGCCGCCAGTACCGCGCGCGGCGTCGACGCTGTTGGCGGTATGTGGCCTTTGACATGGGTCCGGCGCCGTAGCTCGTTGGCACGGATGTGCTCGAGCAGCTCGCTCACTTCTCGTGGGGTCGGCTCGTCCAGTCTGCGTCCGCCCCGGTATTCGACGATCCTGTCCCAGTAGGACTCGTAGCTTGCCTGCAGTCCCGGTGACGCCGCGGCGCGCACCGGCGGTATGAACTCGTCGAAAGTGGGCACGCTCTGTTGCCGCGCGGCGGGGTTTCGAGGGGGTGCGGCACCACGGCGGACATCGACGGCACCGCCACTACCAGTACCGGGTCGCCGTCGTAGCCGTACCAGCGCCGCAGTGGCGCCGGTACCAGCACCACCGTTCCAGGATCTTGTTCACGGCCTTGGCGAGGAACTTGGCCACGAAGAAGCCGATCAGCAGGATCAGCAGGAATGCGACGAGCTTGGGCGGCGTTACCCTGCTGAAATCGATCCAAAACGACGCAATCTACCTGCTGCTTTCGGTGCGGTGCCGGCTCGCGACGTCGTCCGCGAGCTTGAGCAGCTGGGACTGACCGCAGTGCTGTTGGGACACCACTACATCCTCGGAGTGAACTCGACGGCGGCATAAGCCCATCGGATCGCCTGATGTCGCGGGCGTACCCGTGCGGCAACGTGCCACACAGGGCTCTCCGACGGAGGAAGTCACCCCGGCGTGGCCGTGAGCGGCAGGATTCCCCTCCCTGAATGCACGCAGTGAAGGATCCACTCACGGCCACAAGGACAACGTATCCACCGGCAGCAGTGCGTGCATGATGACCGCCCTCCAACCTGCGCAAGAAGAGCGAACGCGATCCGGGCAGGCGTTCAACTCGCTGCAGCGGTGAGCGATTCGCAGGACCTCGCGACCGCCGACGGCGGGCAGCTGCGGCCGCACCCGGAACCACTGCGCCTCGCCGACGTCGTCGACCAGGTCGTCGCCGCGCACAGCAGCGGGGCGGGGGCGCGGCTGACCGGTTCGGCTGAGGGTGACCCGCTGATCGTCGCCGACGCGGCGCGTCTGCGGCAGGCCCTCGGCAACCTGGTGTCGAACGCCCTGCGGCACCCCGTCCACCGGCGAGGTGACCGTGCACGCGTTCGCTGACGGCAGTGAAGCGGTGTTCACCGTTCGCATTCCTCGATGACTCGAGTCGTGACGGAACCGAACAACACTACTCACCCGGTCTCACCAGCTGTGGGGTTGTGCGACGTTCTCCACGTCGTCGGCGACCGCCAGCGCGAGCTCGCAGAACATCGAGTCGGCCCACGAAAACCACGGCCTCGAGAACGAAGCCGGGTCGGAGGCGTTGAAGCTCTCGTGGACGTGGCCCGTGCCCGCGTCGGTGTCCGCGATCAGCTGGAGCAACCGCCGCCGATCGGCCGGAGCACCTGTCAGACCCTCGACGGCGAGGGCGATCGGCCACACCCGTCCGGGTTTCGTGTGCGGGCTGCCGACTCCGCTCGCCACTCGACCGCGGAAGTAGTACGGGTTGGCGTCGCTCAGGACGAACGCCCTGGTCGCCTGGCACACCTCGGCGTCGACCACATCGGGCGCGAGGAGGGGCAGCGAGAGCAGTGACGGTGTGTTGGCATCGTCCATGCAAAGGACACCGCCGAGACCATCGACCTCATAGGCGTAGATGCGCGCACCGTCGTGTTCGACGATGCCGTGTGCCTCTACGCCACCGACGAGTTCACGCGAGAGCCTGCCAGCGCTGATGGCGAGTTCGGTGTCGCCGTAGACCTCGTCGGCGATCTCGGCGATCGCGAGCAACGCCTGTGCCGCGAAGAGGTTGGCCGGGATGTTGTAGCCGTGGGTGCAGGCGTCGTCCGAGGGGCGGAACCCGCTCCACGTCATGCCGGTGACGGCGACGGGTGTGCCGCGGCCGCCGCGCGCGAGGGTCTCGGTCGGGATCGCGTCAGGCCGCTCGAAGCGGTACGGCGACTCGTCGTGGCGTTGTTCCAGGCGCAACTGCGCCACGATCGCGCGCAGGACCTGGTGCGCGCGGGTGTCGAAGACGTCGGTCGAGCCGGTTGCCCGCCACAGCGCGTGAGCGAGGGTGACGGGGTAGGCGAGGCTGTCGATCTCGTACTTCTGTTCCCAGACGTGCGGGTCGTCGCACAGGTCGCCGGGCTCGTAACGGGCGCCGGTCGGCCCGTCGTTGAACGCGTTGGCGTAGGGGTCGTGGTCGAGGCACACGAACTGCCGGCGCACGACGGCGGTG
This sequence comes from Lentzea sp., assembly GCA_030146905.1. Next base: position 2,513 of record JASLAV010000432.1, read on the forward strand.
ACGAGCGAGGCCAGCTGGGGGCAGTCGGCCAGGAACCTCAGGTAAGGCGTGAGCTGGGTGGTGGAGTCGCGCAGCCACATGGCCGGGATGTCGCCCGTGATGACGAACGCGCTGCCGTCGGTGCCCATCGTGATGGTGTCGCGGAGCGTGCGCTGCAGCGCGGCCTCGACCATGTCGCCGACCCGGTCACCGGCTGCGGCGCGCACGCGTGCCGCCGCGGCGGCGATCGTCTCGTTCACCGTTGCCATGGCGTCGTTCCGTTCTCGTCGGTGACGCGGACCCGGACGGCGTGCGCCGGTTCGTCCGTCTCGTCGGTGCTCCACATCCCGACCTCCACCGGCACCGCGATCGGCTGCCCGGTCCGCCACGAGCCGAGTTCGTCGAGACCCAGCGTGAACTCGACCGTCGTCTCGCCGGGCGCGCACCGCACGCGCCGCACAGCCAGAAGGGTCCGCCGGCGCGGTCGCACACCGAGCTCGTGGCGGCGGCCGTAGAGCGGCACGGCCACGGACCGGTGCGCACCGGTGTTGGCAATGTCCACCGCGACCAGTACCGAACCTCCGTTTTCCAGGTGTGCGGCCGAAATGCTGCAGTGCGCCTCGCGCACCCTGGTCACGACCGAAGGTGGTGCTCCGCTGCCGAAGGGCGTTCCCACGGGATGTCTGTGCTCGAGGTAACCACGCGCGGTCTCCAGACGCTCGTCGTGGGCGACCGGGAACACGCCGTCGGCGACGGGGAACGACGCGGGAAGCCGGCCCGAGGCCGTGCCGTCGAAGAGCGCGCTCACGATGGCGGCACCACCACTCGGACCGGGGAAGGGCACGACGAGCAGCGCGTCGACGAGAGCAGTCAGTTCCGTGAGCGCTCGTGGTCGTCCGTCGATGACCACGGCCACGACCGGCTTGCCGCTCGCTCGAGCCGTGCGCGCGAGTTCGAGCTGCGGCTCGGGCAGCGTGATCGAGGCGAGGTCGACGCCTTCGCCGTTGGTCGTGTCCGCCGCGGGTCCCTCGACCGCCCCGTTGTCGGCGAACTCGTCGCTGTAGCCGCGCCTGCTGGTACCACCGAGCACCAGCACGCAGACGTCGGCTCGGTCGGCCGCGGTCTCCACTGCCGCGAGCGTGTCCCGGCCGAGCGCGGTGCGCAGGCGGGATCCTGGCGCGTGCAGCACGCGGTCGTCGCCGAGCCGCTCCAGGAGCGCCGAGTGCACGGTCGACGCGGCGGGATCCTCGACGGGCCGGGGCGGGGTGTAGTCGCCGAGCTGAGCGGCCAGGTCGGCGGCGTTGGGGCCGACGAGCGCGATCGTGTCGTCGGTGCCGAGTGGCAGTGCACCGTGGTCGTGCAGGAGCACCACGGCCTGCCGGGCGGCCCGGTCGACGAGGGCGGCCACGTCACGAGCGGCAGGCGTGGGCTCGACCGCCTGCTCCCCCAGCAGGCCGACGCGGCGCTTGAGCGCGAGCACGCGGTCGACAGCGCGGTCCAGGTCGCCCTCCTCCACGAGACCGCGGTCCAGCGCCTGCTCGAGGTGGGCGAACGCCTCGTCCCACAGGCTGAGGTCGACACCCGCGCGCAGGGCCAGTGCCGCCGCGGCGGCCGGGTCGGGGGAACTGTCACGGAGGCGGTCGATCGCGGTGCCGTCGGCCATGACGATGCCGTTCCAGCCCCAGTCCTCGCGGAGCACGCCTGTCAGCAGAGCGTGGTTGGCGCTGCACGGGATGCCGTCGATGTCGTTGTAGGCGGCCATGAAACCGGCGACACCGGCGCGGGCCGCGGCGTGGGCGGGCCGCAGGTGGATCTCGCCCAGCTCCCCGGGGCCGATCGGGGCACCCGAGCCGTTGCGTCCGCCGATGCCGGCGCCTTGGGCCGCAAGGTGCTTGGCGACGACGGCGACGTTCCCCGCGCCGATCGGGTCGGCGCCGATCGACCCGCCCTGCATGCCGCGCACGGTCGCGGCCACGAGCATCGCGGCGAGCGCGGGGTCTTCGCTGAAGCATTCCTCGGCACGGCCCCAGCGTGGATCGCGCAGCACGTCCAAACCGGACACGAGTGCGACGTGCACACCTCGGGCCCGTGCTTCGGCGGCGACCGCGGCCGCGAGCTCCTCGGCGAGGCCGACGTCCATGCCCGCCCCGAGCGCGAGGTTGACCGGAAGCGTTGTCGCGCCGAGCGTCTGGAGGCCGTGCGGGGCCTCCTCGACGAACAGCACGGGTACGCCGCAGCCGTTGCGCGTGACGTAGTCCTGCACGGCCGCGCAAGCTTCCGCACTACGTTCGGGCGGGATCCCGTTGTGCCAGTGGACGCCCGACCACGGGTCGGCGCGCAGGACGCCGTAGATCGCGCCGATGCCGCCGAACCGGTCGACTTCGCGCCGCAGGACGTCGGTCACGCGCGGGACACCGTCGACCCAGCGCAGTGCCTCCCAGCCTTTGAGGCGCTGGTTGACCTGACCGATCCGGCTGAGCAGGGAGAGCGAGGACGCGGAGATCATCCTTTGACAGCCCCGGAGACCAGCGCGCGCTGCATCTGCCGTTGCAGCACCGTGTAGACGAGGTACACCGGCAGCAGGGTGAACAACGTGCCCGCCATCAGGACGCCGTAGTCGGTGCCCGCGTCGACCTTGAGGGTCGGCAGGGCGACCTGGATCGTGCGCTGGGCGGTGTCGGGCCCGGTGAGGATGAGCGGGTACAGGTAGGCGTTCCAGAACGACAGGAAGTTCAGCAGCAGCACGGTCGCGATGCCGGGCACGCAGATCGGCAGGTAGACCTGCCGCAGCACCTGCAGGGTCGACGCGCCGTCCATCGAGGCCGCTTCCTCCAGCTCGCGCGGGATCGTGCGCATGAACGACGTGAGGATCACGATCGACAGCGGCAGCGCGGTGGCCGGCAGCAGCAAGACGATGAACGTGCGGCTGTGGAAGAGACCCAGTGCTGCCGCGAGCAGGAAGGTCGGGAACAGCGCGGCGAACGACGGGATGAGGAAGCCGAGGGCGAAGGCGTTCTCGACGATCTTGCCGAGCCGGCCGGTCGAGCGGGCGAGCGCGAACGAGGCGGGCAGGGCGAGCAGCAGGGTCAGCACGAGCGCGCCGACGGTCGTCAGCGCCGAGTTCGCGACCGCGAGGACGAGGTCGGCCTGCCCGAGCGCGGTGGCGAAGTTGCCGAAGTCCCACGTGCCCGGCAACGCCAGCGGCGAGGAGAAGATCTCGTCGTTCGACTTGAACGACGAGACGATGAAGTAGTAGAAGGGCACGACCAGCAGGGCGGCGTAGACCCACGCGAGCGTGCCGCTGGTGATCGAGCCGACGCGGTCGCGCAGCGGGCGGAGGGCGGTCCTGGCCATCGTGGACTCCTTGGGGTTCAGGTCAGTGGGTCGCGCGGAGCACGCGTCGGATCGCGCCCATGCCCACCAGGCCGAGCACGAAGAGGACGAGGCCGACGGCCTGGCTGTAGCCGAGGTCGGTCTCGACGAAGGCCTTGCGGTACACGAGGTAGGACAGCGTCGTCGTCGACGTGCCGGGACCGCCCTGGGTCAGCAGCAGCACGGTCTGGGCCGAGTTGAACAGCATCGACAGGAACTGCAGCATCGCCACGACACCGATGAAGTCGCGGGCGATCGGCCAGTACATGCGCCAGGCGATCCGCCAGTCCCCCGCGCCGTCCATGCGCGCGGCCTGCACGATCTCGGAGTCGACGCCGTCGAGCCGCGAGGCGATGAGCACCGCCGAGTAGCCGATCCCGCTCCAGAGCTCGACGGCGACGATCGCGCCGAGCGCGGTCGTGGGGTCGGCGAGCCAGGCGGTGCCGTCGAAGCCGAGCGGGCGCAGCACCCCGTTGAGGAGGCCGTCGGGGTTGAGCATCGCGTAGAAGACCATCGCGGTCGCCGGTGCGGAGATGAGCGCGGGGATGAACAGCAGGTAGCGCAACACCTTGTGGCCGCGCGGTTTCTGCACGACGTAGAACGCGAGCAGGAACGCGAGCACCATCATGACCGGGAGGCCGGCGACGATCTGGAGCGCCGAGTTCCCGGCGGCGGTCCAGAAGTTCTCGTCGGCGAACACGCGGCGGAAGTTGTCGAGGCCCGCGAACCCCGGCTCGACGAGCATGCCCGGCCAGGACAGGAAGCCGATGACGATCATCGCCACGACCGGGCCGATCATGAACACCGCGTACCAGATCAGCGCGGGCAGTGCGAGTCCGGGAAAGCGTTCCCGCATCGACGGGGACGAGGCGCGGCCGGGTGGCGTGGCGGGTTCGGGGGTCGTCGTGGCGCCGACGGCCACTTCGGTCAGTGCGGTCAAGGTGGGTCCTTCCTCACGCCGTGGCGTAGGCCCTCTCGAAGACGTCGATGATGCGTTCGGCGGAGATCCGCCCGTAGGCCGCGGCGGTGGCCTGGATCATCGGCTCGAACGCGGACTGGGGAATGAGCAGGTCGGGCAGCAGGACGGGTGAGACCTGCCGCTCGGTGAGCCGGGACGCCTGTGCGACGAGCGGGAAGTTCGTGCTGACGGTGCCGGTGATCCGGTTCATGTCCCTGCCGGAGCCGAGGATCATCGCGTCGGTGACCTCGTCGGTGTAGAGGTGCTGCACGAACGGCTTGACCAGGTCGAGTTTCCGCGCGCCGTTCTCGCTGATCCAGATGCCGTGGCCGTTGAAGCTGCGGATCACGCTCGGGTGCTCGAGCACGCCGCCGCGCGACGGCTTGGGCCAGCCTCCGACGGTGACCTCCTTCGCGCGCTCGGCGGGCACCTTGGCCAGTGCCGAGGACATCGCCGGCACGATCGCGGCCTTGCCGGTGTTGAACTGCGTCAGCTCGGAGTCGGAGGTGTAGCCCTGGACGTCGTCGACGAAGACGCCCGCGTCCCGCAGTTCGACGAAGTGCCGGACTCCCGCGACGGCGCCGGGGCTTTCGGAGAGCTTGCCGCTCGAGAAGACCTGCTTCGCCTCCTCCGTGGTGAGGAAGCCCTGGATGATCTGCAGGAACAGCTTCTGGCCGCTCCAGTCGGAACCGCCGACCGTCACGGGACCGATTCCTTTGGCGCGCAACGCTTCCGCGACGGCGATCAGGTCGTCGGACGTCGTCGGGATCTGGACGCCGGCCTGCTTGAGCAACCTCGTGTTGAACGAGACGGGCCAGTTGGTACGGGTGAAGGGGAAGGCGCGCAGGTTGCCGTTCGCGTCGGTCCACTCCGCGAGGGCCTCAGGGATGATCTTGTCGCGCAGGTCCCACTCGTCGAGCAGCCCGGTGACGGGGATCGTCGCCCCCAGTCCTGTCCAGGAGAGCGTCCTGCCCTGCAGGTTGACCAGGGCGACGTCGGCCTCCTCGCCGGCGAGCGAGCTGGTCTCGAAGACGATGGGCAGGTCGGAGCCGTTCTTCAGCAGCGCCACCGGCCGGCTGGTCCGCCGTTCGTAGGCGGCGACGGCGTCGGCGAAGACCTGGGCGCCGGCCACCGCGCCGCTGAGCTGGGTGTGCACCGAGAGGGCGCCGGGCTTGTCCGAGGCGGGCATCAGCGCGCCGCACCCCGAGAGCAGCGGTGCGGCGATGCCTCCTCCGATCGCGGCGCGCAACAGGGTGCGCCTGCTGATGGCGTGGGACACGAGTCCTCCTCGGAAGCTTCGGAGCGTTGCCCGCATGCGCCGGAACCGCCTTCGCGGGGTGGTCTTGTATAGCGGTACACATCAAGTGGCGAGCAAGGTATACCGCTTTACAAGCAGCGGTCAACGACCTTAACCTCGGCGGTGTCATGAGTGAACCCAGCACCAAACGCGTGACGATCGCCGCCGTCGCCAGGCTCGCGGGCGTCTCGCCGTCCGCGGTGTCCCACGTCTTCAACGGGCGGCCGAACGTCTCCGAAGCCACCGCGGCCCGGATCCGGGCCGCCGCCGACGAGCTCAACTGGCGCCCGAACATCGCCAGCCGCAAGGTCTCCGGCCAGGGCGGCCGGAGCCTCGGGCTGGTCATCGCCCGGTCGCGGGACACGTTCGGCCGCGATCCGTTCTTCATGCGCCTGCTCGCGGGGCTGACCGCACCGCTCGCCGAGATCGGCTGGTCGCTGTCGCTGACCCTCGTGCGGGCCGACGAGGAGGAGCAGGTCTACCGGCAGTGGTGGGGCGAGCAACGCGTGGACGCCTTCCTGCTCGTCGACGTGCGCCACCACGACCCGCGGCTGGCGCTCGTCGAACAGCTCGGCGCACCGGCGGCGCTGCTCGGCGCCCCCGTCCCCGGCCCCGTCGCCGCGGTCACCGTGCGCGACGGCACAGCCTTCACCGAAGCGATCGACCACCTCACCGGGCTCGGCCACCGCAGCATCACGCGCGTCACCGACGCCCCCGGCCTCGCCCACACCCGCGCCAGGGACAAGCGGTTCCGCAGCGCCGCACGGGAACGCGGCGTCGAGGCCGCCCTGGCCGTGTGGGACCCGGACGCCGAAGACCCCGTCGCCGACCTGCTCGGCCGGCTCGGAGGAGCCACGGCGATCATCGTCGACAGCGAGACGATCGCCGCCGAGATCGTCACCCACGCACCCGAAGTAGGTGTGCGGGTGCCCGAGCAGCTGTCGGTGATCGCGTGGGAGGACTCCTGGGTGTCGTCGATCGTGCGCCCGCGCCTCACGGCCTTCGACGCTCCCGTCGAGGAGAGCGCCCGCGCCGCCGTCACCCTGCTCGAACGGCTCGTCCGCGGCGAAGCCGCCGCCTCCCAGACCGTCAGCGGTCGCCGCCTGCTCGTGCGCGAGTCCACGGCATCCGCTCCGAACAACCGCGAGGAAAGCTCTTGACCACGACCGTGCCGAGGTTCGGCGTCAACTACACCCCGTCGAAGGACTGGATGTTCCAGTGGATGGCCGTCGAACCCGACGCCGTGCGCGCGGACTTCGCGGCGATCGCCGGGCTCGGCGCCGACCACGTGCGGGTCTTCCCGCTGTGGCCCGTGCTCCAGCCGAACCGCACCCTCATCCGGCGACGGGCCCTCGACGACATCGCCCTCGTCGCCGACATCGCCGCCGAGTTCGAGCTCGACATCGCGGTCGACGTCATCCAGGGCCACATGTCCGGGTTCGACTTCGTCCCGGCCTGGCTCGTCAACTGGCACGACGGCAACATGTTCACCGACCCGCTCGCCATCGACGCCCAGGCCGCGCTCGTCGCCGCCGTCTACGACGCGGTGCGCGACCGGCCGAACTTCCTGGGACTCACGCTCGGCAACGAGCTCAACCAGTTCCAGCTCCCCAACCCCGCGGCGATGCCGGCCACCACAGAGCAGGTGAGCCACTGGCTGACCACGCTGCTGGCCGCCCCGCGCGACCGCGACCCCCGCCACATCGTGACCCACAGCGAGAACGACCACCTCTGGTACCGCGACGCGCACCCGTTCGTACCCGTCCACGCGAGCCGCCTCGGCGACATGACGACCGTGCACTCGTGGATCTTCAACGGCACCGCAACCCGCTACGGCGCGCTCTCCCCGCAGTCGGTGCGGCACGCCGAGTGGATGATCGAACTGTCGAAGGCGTTCGCGGCCGATCCGGCGAGGAAGGTCTGGCTGCAGGAAGTCGGCGCGCCGTCGATGAACCTCGCCGAAGCCGAGATGCCCGAGTTCTGCGCACGCACGATCCAGGCCGCACTCACGACCACCGATCTCTTCGCGATCACCTGGTGGTGCTCGCACGACGTCTCACGTTCCCTCGGCGACTACAAAGACCTCGAGTACTCCCTCGGCCTGCTCGACACCGAGAACCGCGTGAAGCCCCTCGGCCGCCGCTTCGCCGACCTCATCACCGAAACGAAGCGTGGCACACCACCGACGACGCCCCGCACAGTCGGCGTCGTCGTCGATGTCGACGAGAACGACCTACCGCTGTCCCGCGCCACCCTCGGCCCAGGCGGCGCGACCTTCGAACGCTGGCACGAACTGCGCGAACAGGGTGTCGACGTCGCGGTCGTCACGAGCACAACAGCCAACTCCCCCACGGCGCTCGAAGCGCGCGGCATCCGCGTGCTCGACCACGAAGCAGTGGCTTGAGTCCCTGCCCATGAAATCTGAACGGAACCGCCGGGATCGTCGTCCGGGTGAACCATCGCGGATTCGAGATCGGCTTCGGTTTCAGACAGCGATGACCCCGGTAACGGACTCCCGTCACTGCCAGGATCGCCCCGCCCTCACCGTCCGTCAGGCATAGGCGTCCTTCGGCAGGTGGAGACCCGCCCGGCCCGGCGACAACACCGCGCTGCCGCGCGACGACGTCGCCGGGCACCGGGCGATCCAGCAGTGCGTGCACAACCCGTTGATGGAGGACACCTTCGTCTTCGACGACAACCTGACGGCACGCATCTGCTGTGTGTTCCCTACCGCGGCTGTCCGGGATGACCGGTCACGCGGACGAGCACGCCGCTGCCGACCGCGATCGCCGAGGCAGCGGACCGAGGTGCCAGAGGCCCTGCGTCGGACTGGGTATGGCGGCCGGAAACATCGCGCCACGCCAACGGGGACGAGCCCTGTGCACCGGTGGTTCCGGTGCACAGGGCCCAGCCGATCAGCCGACCGTTCCGCCGACGATCGGGAGCACCACCCTGCTGTCGCGCAGGGAGAGGTCGAGCGCGATGCCGCTCGCCCCGGTGTCCCTGGTGACGTAGGCGTTGTGGTTGGTGACGATCACGATGCCGATGCGGTGACCCGCCGGGATCAGCGCGTCCCTGGCGTGCAGCTTCCAGGTGACGTCCGTGGCCGTACCGGTGGGCAGCGGGGTCGCGGTCTCCAGCGACGACCTGTTCTTGGCGTCGATGGTGCCCTTGGTCAGCATCGTCGCGGTGACGGCCTGCACCGAGACGTCCGGCGGCCTGGCGCAACCGGTGCGGTCGCGCAGGTCGTTCTTGCCGCAGGTCTCCGTGGAGAGCTGCAGCGGCGACCGTTCGGACAGGACGGCCTGCGAGCTCGGACCGTAGTCCACGAGCAACGCCGTCAACGGCGTCGACGTGCGGTTCGAGGTGATCCTGGCCGTCACGCTGACCTCACCGGACAGCCGCGCGTCCTTCGACAGCGGCGCCGTCACGTAGACCAGCCGGCGCGGGTCGGCCGTCTCCGGGCCGGCCATCATGGCGGACTCGCCGAGGTTCGTGTTGTCCCCCAGCCGTTGCGTGCCACCGGCGGCCGGCGTGGTGGTCAGCGAACCGGACATGCCGTTCGCCGCGGGACCGAAGTGCAGCGTCGTGCCGCTCGTGCCGGGACGCGGCCAGGAAGCGGCCTGTTCCCAGCTGCCGTCGGGCTTCTGGACGTCGGCCATGGGCTCGTCCATGATCCCGTTGTCGGCGCCCTTGAGCCAGTGGTCCATCCACAGGCCCATGACGCGCTGCCACTCGGCCTGGCGGAACGAGATCGG